>PLDF01000280.1 GCA_003135055.1 Bryobacterales bacterium
TCGAGAAACGGCAGCACGGCGATGGCGTTTTGTGGCTGTGCAACCACGCTGGCCGTTTCCGCTGGACGCCGCAGCGACACCTTGCCGTGGATCAGGAACGCGACGAACGCAGCGCCAAGACCGGCAATCACCAACGCGACGCCAAAGGCTCCGATGACCGCCAGAACAAGCCCGCTGCTGAGTCGCAAGGCAGCTTTGCCACTGCTGGTTGTGGCGACGTCGTTGCCTGCTGTTTGCCCGTTCGGCCGATCGGTCCATGGCTCGACCGTCGCCACCATCCGATAGCCCAGTCGCGGCACGGTGGCGATGTACGTCGGCTGCCTGGGATCGTCGCCCAGCGTTCGGCGCAGCGATGTCACGGCCTGGTAGACCGAATCCGGCGAAACGATCACTCCGGACCAAACCTGGTCGAGCAGGTCATCGATGCTGACGACCTCGCCAGCATGTTCGGCCAGGCACAGCAGCAGCCGCATGGCTCGCGCTTCCAGGCGCGCGGTTTCTCCCTGCCGCGAAATCTGGCCCGATGCTGGGTCAACGCACCAGTCGCCAATGCGAAGCGGTTTGGTGAATGGGCCTTGCATGCAGGATCGGTAGTTCCCTGGCGTTTGCCGATTGTACCAACGCCGCTCAGCTCCGATTCCGCAGCTACGCGTTGTAGGTTGTGGATGAGACGCGTCCTCCACGTCCGGTCCAGTTGGTGTGGAAGAACTGGCCACGCGGCTCATCGACGCGCTCGTAAGTGTGCGCGCCGAAGAAGTCACGCTGGGCCTGGAGCAGATTCGCAGGGAGTCGCTCGGTGCGGTAACCATCGTAGAAAGCCAGCGCTGTTGAGAAGGCCGGAGCCGGAACGCCGAGTGCGATGGCTTTGACGATGGCCTTCCTCCATGAAGCCTGGTAGTTATTCAGTACGCCGGAGAAGAAGCTGTCGAAGAGCAGGTTGTGCAGGTTCGGCTGCTTGTCGTAAGCCTCTTTGATTTTGCCGAGGAAGCGGCTGCGAATAATGCAGCCTCCGCGCCACATGAGGGCAATGCCACCCATGTTCACGCGCCAGCCGAACTCCTTTGCGGCCTCGCGCAGCACCATGTATCCCTGGGCGTACGAGATAATCTTCGAGCAGTAGAGAGCGCGGCGCACGTTCTCGATGAAGTCGGCGCGGTCGGCGGTTGCGGCCTGGCCGGTTGGTCCCTGCAGAATTCTCGAGGCGTCGACGCGCTCTTCTTTAATGGCGGACAAGCACCGCGCGAAGACCGACTCGCCGATCAGCGTGACCGGCATGGCGAGCTCGAGGGCGCTGATCACCGTCCACTTGCCGGTGCCTTTCTGGCCTGCTGTGTCGAGAATCTTGTCGACGATGGGCGTGCCGTCTTCGTCTTTCTTGGCGAAGATGATGGAGGAAATCTCGATCAGGTAGCTGTCCAGCTCTCCCTTGTTCCACTCGGCGAAGACCGTGGAGAGTTCGTCCGGAGTCAGGCCCAGCGCGTGCTTCAGCAGGTCGTAGGCCTCGCAGATGAGCTGCATGTCGCCGTACTCGATGCCGTTGTGNNCGTTGTGCACCATCTTCACGAAATGTCCTGCGCCGGCGTCGCCAACCCAGTCGCAGCAGGGCGTTCCCCCTTTGCCGTTCGAACCGGGTCCCTCATCGACCTTGGCGGCGATGGACTGGAAAATGTCTTTTACATGCGGCCATGCTTCGGGATTGCCTCCTGGCATGATCGATGGACCGAAGCGAGCACCTTCTTCGCCGCCGGAAACGCCGGTGCCGATGAAGAGGATTCCTTTGGCGGCGAGGTCTTTGGTGCGCCGGTTCGAATCGGTGAACAGGGAATTGCCGCCGTCGATGACGATGTCTCCTTTCGACAGGAACGGCAGCAGTTGATCGATCATCTGATCGACGGTGTCGCCGGCTTTCACCATCAGCATGACGCGGCGGGGACTTTTCAGCAGCCCGACCAACTCCTGGATGGAGTGAGCGCCGACGACGTTGGTGCCTTTGGCTTCGTTGGCGAGGAAGTCGTCGACTTTGGAGACGGTGCGGTTGAAGACGGCCACTTTGAAGCCGTGGTCATTCATGTTGAGAACAAGGTTCTGACCCATCACGGCAAGGCCGATCAGGCCGATGTCACACGTGGCGTCTGGCATACATGCTCCAACTGGGGAACTTCCCCCTGCATTCTCCGCTTTTCGATCAGGATAAACCACTTGCAGCCTGCAGCCTGCAGCCGGTAGCCGGCGTTCAGCGTTCGGGAAAACGGCGTTTCACAGCTGGTTACGGAGGTTTTTTGCCCCCCTCCCCCTCCCCCCGGGGTCCAGGGGGTGGCGCTGCGTACGCATTTGATTCCATTGGGCCGGCGATTTTTGCGTCGCGGCTACGCATTTGATTCCAGAATAGTTTGCGGGCATGTATTTTGTTTCGTTATTCATAGGGGGTGGCTCGCGAAAGGGTGACGCGTATGTATTTCAATCCAAAGTACAAGTCGTCGATGCATTTGTTTCCAAAGTACTTAGCCGGGAGCCAGGAGCCAGGAGCCAG
>PLDF01000057.1 GCA_003135055.1 Bryobacterales bacterium
CAGATTCAGGGAGGGTAAAGTAAACCTTGTGGAACGGCCGGATCGATGAGTGGACCCGGACACGGCTCCTGCCAAAGCTATCCTGCAGAGATGGTCGAGATTCCGCCGGCCCATCGAGGAAGCCCTCGGCCTCAAGAAGGGACAGAAGGCCATCCTCGGCTGCTACAACGGCAACCCCGTCTACGCCAAGGGCTCGAAGAACTACATCGAGAAGGTCTGCGAGATGGGCGAGGGCAAGCTCGGCATCGAGGTGCGCGAAACCGTGGGCTGCGGCACCGGCACCAGGATCGACGCCGGCGTCAAGGACCTGATCTCCGGCCAGGACGCAGTCACCTGGCTTTTGGCCAGCTTGTGTTCTCCCCAGTGGTTTGGAAGCCGGAATTTCCGCTCAAATCTACAATGGAAATGAATTGTCCAGGGTGTGTGAGACGCGGCTAACCGGTGCAGATATACGCCACATTCTTTCGAGGCTCCAGAAAAGCGATCCTGCTTCGCGCCGCTCTTCTGATCGCGGTCATCGCGCTGCTGGACTGGCGCATCGTCGGTCCGGTTCCCCTCCGCTATCTGTATCTGATTCCCATGCTGCTGGTGGGCAGCGTACTCGAACCCTGGCAGATCGGCGCCACCGCGGTCCTGTGCACATTTCTGGGGGAATTCTTCGACGACGTGCCCTGGAGACTGCAGAGCGGCATCTCGCGGGATCTGATCTACCTCATCGCTTTTTTTGGCGCCGGCATTTTCGTCCGTGAAGTCAACCGCAATCGCAGGGTGGTGGAACAGCACCTCGACGAAATCGAACGGCAGAGCGAGGCTCGCCGCGACGCCGAAGAGCAGTTGCGCGTCCTCATCGAGACCAGTCCCGCGGCGATCTTTACCGCGGATGGGGATGGAACCGTTCTGATGGCCAACGAAGCTGCTTATCGCATGCTGGGCGCGTCGCCGGAGGAGCTCGCGGGGAAACCCATCCATCGTTATTTGCCGTCGCTGCGCAATGTCTCGGGGCCGGCCATCTCCGGCCAGTTTTTCCGCACCGTTATGCAGGCGCGAGGGCAGCGGGAAGACGGCGAGGCGTTCCTGGCCGACATCAGCTTCTCCACCTATCGGACCACTGCGGGATTGCGTCTCGCCGCCATGGTGCTGGACACGTCGGAAGACCTGAGGACCCACGAAGTTTCCGGCCTGCATCAGTTGCTGCCCGGATCCCGGATCGCGATCGGGGAGGTCTCCCACGAGATTCGCAATTTTTGCGGGGCCATTGCCGCCGGCCATCAGAACCTGTCCCGCGGAGGACAACTGACCGGCAACCGGGACTTCGAGGCGCTCGGGAACCTGATCGCCGGCCTGGAGCGCATCGCCAATTTGAATCTCCGGCACTCCGTCAGCGCGGGCGGCGAAGTTGACCTGGCGGCTCTGCTGGATGAGCTCCGCATTGTGATGGCTCCCTCTCTGGACGAGGAGAATATCGCGGCGCAATGGACCGTGGATCCCGCCTTGCCCCTGGTGTGGGCGGACCGGTCGAGCCTGATGCAGGTCTTCCTCAACGTCATCACCAACAGCATCCGCGCCCTTTCCAAACGGGAGGATCGCGCGCTCTCCATCGCCGCCCCGGCCGAGGGAAGCAGGGTTCTGGTGGAGTTCACGGACACGGGCGGCGGGGTGGCGCATCCCGAGCATCTTTTTCGCCCCTTCCAGGAGGGAGCGGACTCATCCGGGCTGGGCCTGTATCTGTCCCGCGCTTTTCTCCGCTCCTTCGGAGGGGAAATTCGCTATCAGCCGGCGCCTGGCGGCGCCTGCTTTACAGTGCGCCTCAACCACGTGGATTCGCCCGCGCAGGATTCCCAATGACGGAGACCCGCATCGTGATGGTGGATGACCACGGCTTGTTTCGCGAAAGCCTGGGGCGGCTGCTGGAAAGCACTCCGGAGTTCTGCATTGTCGCGCGCTCGGCAACCGCCGCTGAAGCGCTCGACGCGCTTGCGCGGATCGAGGCCGACATCGTGCTGCTGGACTACGACCTCGGCGACGAAACTGCCTTGCCCCTGCTCTCTGAAATCAGGCGGCGCTGGAGCGCGCTGCGGATTCTGATGGTCACCGCGGGCCTCTCCGACGAAAACACTCTGCACGTGATGGAGGCGGGAGCTTCCGGAGTCTTTCTCAAGCACAACAGTCCCGACCGCCTCGTCTCAGCGATTCGCAAGGTGACCAGCGGTGAGGTGTGGCTCGATGACAGCTCCTTTCGTTCTCTGCTCGCCGGCAAACGCAATCGCACCGAAATGCTGGGGCGCGCGCAACCCTTAACGGCACGCCAAAGCGAAGTTCTGCGCGGCATTCTTGACGGGCTCGCGAACAAGGAGATCGCCTGGAAACTGAAGACCTCGGAAACCTCGATCAAAGCGGTAATTCAGGAACTTTTTCAGAAGGCAGGCGTGCGCACGCGCAGCCAGCTGGTCAGAATCGCAATTGAAAAGCACTCCGCGGACTGGTTGAAAGCCGAAACTAATCCTGGCCGGTAGCCGGG
>PLDF01000327.1 GCA_003135055.1 Bryobacterales bacterium
TCCGAGGCCTAAGAACTTCGGATTAGCGGGTCCGAGGAACAGGTCTCGTCACTCGCGGACCGACCTCGACTTGCGCAGCCATAGCAGACAGGGCGCGCCCATCAGCAGCAGCATGGGGGCAGTCGACGGCTCGGGGGTGGGGCTGGGGCTGCCCTCTGTTCCGCAGCCTACCGAAATCTGGTTCGCCTCCAACGTCACGCCGCCGGTTTGCGCTAAGGCGCTGCCGCACGAAATAGTTGCGCCGGTATCCAGTGAGATGCTGTCGGCCGCGAGAATGTTTCCTTCGAACGAAGTGGTGCTGCCGAGAGTCGCCGAACTGCTCACCTGCCAATAGACGTCGCCTTGACTGCCATTGATAAAAACAACCGAAGAGGCGCTGGCCGTGGTCAGCGTGTCCCCGATCTGGAAAACGAAGACCGAATCCGGGTCGCCTTCATCGTTGAGAGTGAGTGTTCCCGTTAACTGCGCCACCGATGAAAAGCAATAGACTCCCGGCAGGAGGGTAAGTCCACCTAGATCCGTACCGGTCAAGTTGTTCGCAGCCGGACACGATTCCCCGGCGGCAAAAATGTATCCCGTGGTCAGATCGTTCTTAGCCTGTAGCGCGACGGCGTCCGCGGCGTATTGAGTATATGGGGGAACTATCGTCGCCGGAGGAAACCCGGTGATTGCGGAGCCCGGCGCCACGCCCACATTTCCATCGATAACGGTCGCGCCGGTATTGGTCACTGTCTGTCCTGCCAGTACCGCAAAAGTCCCCGCTGTTCCAAGGTTGACGTTGATCGCACTGGCATAGGCGCCCAGCGGAGAAATAATTGCAACTGCCAAACAAACGAAATTCATCGCTTTCCTCGATCCTTCAGGCGATGCCGGCCGATACGGTTCCGGCTGTTCCAACACCAACATCGCTGCGAGGTTTGTGGCCCCCACTCCCTCCGCGCCTGGCACGCCCGCCCCGTACAAGGCACTTCATTTGCCATGACCCGCGTTGAAGCGCCCGGCTTCGGCCTAAAACATTGAACTAAATTAAGTTAGTGGCTTATTGAGATCTAGGGGAAGGGACGCTATAGCCCGGTCCGGGCAGGCGACGCCGAAAGCACATGTGACCGCGTCGCCGATCAGATGACCACGGGCGGTCAGGTTGCCGGGGCCGGATCACGGAGGCGCCGGGAACTGACCGTACGGGAGCGTACGGACTATCGCGATTCGGATTGCGCCGCGCTCACCGCGGCAGGTTTTCCCGCAAAACAGGATAAAGACTTTGCGCGAAGCCGGTAGCCGCGGCGGTGGCTGCCCGGTCGCCTCCATCGCCCGACTGCGCCACCACGCGAACCAAAGCCGTATCGGTACGCTTGTCGCGGAGCGCGTCGGCTACCAACCAGAACTTGGCGGCCCACTCGCCCGCCGTGACACGGCGCGGACCCTGATACCAGTACAGGACGACATCGCGCTGTCCATGGTTGACCACGATGTATCGGTTGACCGCGATCGCTCCGGCTACGGTGTCCAGCGTGACCTCGCCCGTCATGGCAGGTATCCAACCCGAAGCCGGCAGGCACACCTTAGGCGAATGGGGCTGGCTAGCGCCGGCGCGTTGCGATTGAAACCACGCCACGAATAAACCGACAACCGGGCCGGTCGTCGCAGGTAAAACGGAAGTACGCACCGCCGATGCATCCGGCGCCGATGTATGTAAGGCCGAGGTACGCCAATAAGTCCGGCTCAATAACCGGTCGGCCCGAAGTTCGCCCGCAACATCCGCGGCGATCGGGTCCTCGCTCAGCTGCCGCCACTCGCCCAAGGCGGACGGAAAACTCCCGAGAGCCGGCGGCGCAGGCGCGCGCTCCCGGCCTGCCGCCCAGTGAACCAGCGCCGCCTGCGCGAGCAGGAATACGGGCACGAGAATTGTCCGCCGGTCAGGCATGGTAACGGGCATACGCGGCATTCAGCAAGTGGCGCACAAACGCGAGCATCGCCAGGCACAGCACAAACACCAGGCAGCCGCAGAAAGCATGGAGCGCGCCTGCATCGAGAGCCGGCGCGGAAGCACTGGCCGCGACTCTCATGGCGTTGGCGAGAATCGCGACCGGGACCGCCGCCGCCAACAGCGCCATCCGCATCCATGGTTTTGCGTCGGACAAATAGGCGAACACCACCGCCACAAACCCGAGCGAGAGAAGATAGCGGATGCCGCTGCACGCCTCAGCCACCGCGACTCTGTGGCCGCCGGCGTCGATGATATTCCCTTCTCTTATTACGGAAGCTCCACCGGCCAACAACATGACCTCAGCCAGCCGGCTGGCGAGAAGCTGCAAAGGCAGCGTCACCTGGTTGTAGACAATCGCCAGTTTCGGCAGCATGAAGAGCGCCAGCAGGAAGGGGAAAGCCCAGGTGCGGAAAAACGCCGGGCCGCCCAGACAGAGCACCGCGCCGGCGACTGACAATACAAAGGCCACCGAGCCTGCGAACAGACCCGCGCCCATGGCTGACATGAAGTGGACGCTTGCAGCTACCGCCAGCAGCGCTAAGCCCCACCAACTCGGCTGTGGGGGCAGCGACGTCCAGCGCTTGCGTTCCCTCCAGACAATCCAGAGGATCACGATCGGTACGACCATCCCATGGCCCATATCCTCGTCGTTCCACCATTGGTCGAACATGCCTCGGAGAATGGGAGCGTAGCAGACAACAAGCGCTACGGCTGTGACCGCAATCGCAATCCGACGCGGCGTGACTACGGAATGAACGACGGGGTGTACGACGTTGCGTACGACGTTGTGTACGACGGCGTCTGCAACTGAGACTCTGCGCTCACTGCCCGGATTCCGTGCAAAGCCGGTGGCCATGGTCAGCCGCCGTGGTTCAGCTTCTCCCGGCCAGCCGCATGATCCGTTCTCGCGAACCGTAAAGCGCGGCGCAGGCAAGCCCGATCAGAACCAGAATCAACGATGAGGGAAGGGGCGCCGCCGGCGGTAGGGCGGAAGTGGCGATGCTACACGTATTATTGCTCGCGGTGGTCGGTAGGGAATCGGTGACATTGGCGGTAAAGAGGCTGGATCCCGCGGTAGTCGGGGTCCCAGTGACAACTCCGTTGGCAGCGTTCAGGGCTAAGCCCGCTGGCAGCGCTCCCGGTGCGATTGAATAGGACGTGTAGGGCGTCGTGCCACCGGTGGCGACCACCGCGGAGGTGTAGAATACGCCAACACTGGCACTATTCGCCGGACAGAAAGCCGCCAGTGCCGATGGCACGCCGGCAGTCACGGCCGGCCCGGGCTGAGCTATCGGATTGGACAGCAATGTGACCGCCCCGGTCCGCGCCAAAGCCCTGCCGTTCAGCACTGCGCCGGTGCCAAGAGAGATGGATACCTGGGCCAGGATGGTTCCGCTGAAACTAGCCCCTCCGAGAGTTGCCGAGCTGCCCACTTGCCAAAAGACGTTAGCCGCCTGCGCGCCGCCCGTTAGCTGCACTTGACTGCCCGTGAACGTGGTGAGCGCGCTCGCAATCTGGATGACCCAGACGCTATTCGCGTTGCCGCCGCCGTTGAGTACGAGAATGCCGTTGCCGGTTTGGCCCAGCGAAAGCGTAGAGGTGGAGTTATATAGGCCCGGCGCCAGGGTTAGTCCGCTAAGGTCGCCGGCCAAGGTGGTTGGTACGTCACCGTCGCGGTGAGATGTTGCCGCATCGTTATAAGCGGCCGTCAGATCGCCCTGGGCCGTAGCAGCGGGGCCAGGGGTGGTGGCGAATATCGCGTACCCCGGCGCGACGGTTCCAGGCGGAAATCCGGTAACAGCGGAGCCCGGGCTAAGACCGACGTTGCCATTGACGACAGTAGGGCCGCTGTTTGTCACAGTGGAGGAAGCTAAGACGGCGAAATTGACGGTAGACCCCAGAACTACGGGCAATTGCACCGCTTGCAAATGGAGACCAAACGCCACGCACACAAGAACTGCACCGAGCTTCTTCAAAAGCCCTCCTTTTAGTAATGCGATGAGTACTATGGAGATAAAAGTTTACACGAAGTATTTATCAGTCGTCAAGTAGTTTGATGTCATTTGATTTTTTGTGAAATAAACCACAATGCCGGCGTAACGGAGTCGCGCGTCCGGCGCGCTGTGACCTGCCGCTTCGCCTCCGGCCCGACGCCCCCCCGCGAGCGCGCCAGTGGTGGGGCAGGTCCCCGCTGCCGCTGGCTTTCACCCGGCCAGCGCCGCGCTGCAGTTCCTTGAGCGAAGCGATCACTCGCACCAACTTTCCGGTAGCGCGTCAGTTTGGAAATTGCGCCTAGCCTCTGCGGTGTGCTCGCAGCTCAACAAGAAGATGGTGGCATTTGGCTCCAGCGGCTTTGGTCGTCCGTATGAGCGTCGCCTGGGTTTCGTAGAGACGGCTAGCGCTTGGTTCAGAAAGCTCAGCTCGGAGGGCATCTCTTTGTTGGCAAGCTTCGATCCAGGCCGCCACAAGACGAGCATCCTCCTCTTGTTCTTCTGGCTCTTGATCGGCTGGTTTTCTGACAGTAAGGTAGTTACGATACTTGGAAAGCTTGCATATGCTTAAGAATGTAGCATCTAAGGCCAGATCAATCATTTTTGTAAGCATGTCGCTTGCCTTAACAGCGCCTATATTATAGCAGTAGATCGCGATTTATCAAATTCCTGTTCCTACTTTCGTACTTGATCGTACTCAAGGCAGGAGATCTCCTGTTTCATATTTCAGCCTGGAAAGAATTGTGTTTCGGACCTCGCCGTTTGGCAGGCGTGATACGGCGCGTTCCTGAGGAAGCCGCAATATAGCGGGCGGCGGATCACTCCGATTTGTGCCGGTCGGCCCAATACCTCTTCATCCGATCTGAGACCTGCTGCCTCTCCTCGGGGCTCATGGACTTGCGTCCGCGGCGCTCCCCGCTGGCTGGCGCGGGGGGAACGGAAAGCCCGGCGAAGCGCTGCAGCTCCTCGAGCGAAGCGATCACCCGCTCCAACCTTTTCTTCTCGGCGTTTAGGTCTTGAATAACCTTATGCAGATCCATCGCAGCCTCCCGTAGGGTTGTGCGACGTTAATCCGGCTGCCTGCGCGGAGGCGTAGGGGTGGCGCGATGAGTCTCGCAAGCGAGCCGAAGGCAACCACGGCCCGATTATGCTGTGCCGCAGGAATGGAGCGTTGTGCGGTATTGGGCAATTGTACTTCGAATTCGGCCCGGCAATAGCGAGCATGTTGGCGATGGTGTCACTCCACTCCGGCTCAACGTAGCTATCTGCCCAAGATGATGACGCTACGTTGAATCCCACGGATTGCACCAGCCGGTTCCAGAGGGCGTCGCCTTACAGTTCCACTTTCGTTCTGTCCATCCCTGCGTCTTGTCATCCGGTCCCGTTCGGGTGGACCAAACTAGAGGAGCGACATCAAGGGCATCGTCAAGCCCTGAATATTCGGTAATGAGCCGGCTCCGCAAGCGACGACGCCCAGAATAATTCTCCAGCGCCTTTGCGACTTAGCTTCTCGCAGGCTCCCCCTCCATCCTGCGTACACCGCGCCCTGTGGCAATCGAACTGGCAAATTGCGATGGCTTCAGGAACGTCGTCTACGATCTGACGCTTAACATATTGCCACATCCGAAGTAATGAGATTCCCCTCCTGAAACGGTCTTCCGGCAATAACGGATTCACTCCAGGAAGGTGCGGGGCGTTCAGTACTGCTAGTGCGCTCATATCAGCAGTATGTCACATTATCTATTACGTACAATAATATCTCTGGGATATTATCTTTTGGCAATTTAATCATTATTTAAATCGCGCTCCACAGCACGGGAGTGGCAATGATACGGCTAATATCACGACGATTTCTAATTTGAGGCAGGCCACGTCGCCGTGCAGGTCTCGAGCGGCCACTATCGAGAATTTATGGCGCCGGCGTGCGGAAGTCCCGCCGCACAAAATCCTGGTCAATTTCAAGGGCAGTTGGAGGGGGCTGGGGCTAGGAAGAAGGACGGGCCGGGAGGCCCGTCCCACCCAGCACCCAGCAGCCGGCCGCGCGCTTGATGCGTTTGGCGTGACGTCAGGCGATCCAGTCACATTTATTGGGATGGGAGCGCTGCTGATTGCGGTGGCGGCCGTAGCCGGGTATGTTCCGGCGCGGAGAGCGTCGCGAATCGATCCGATGGCGGCGTGCGAGCGAATTGAAGGGAAGCAGAAGCGATGATTCAGAGCCGCGACCGCATCTGGTCCATGTTGTAGGGAGGCTGATCCCTACGTTCCCTCGCGGCCGCGGCGCGCGCGGAATCCACGTCAAGGAGCGGCGTTCCCGGCACATTTTGCCTGCGGTCGACGGAACCGGATTCGCTGCCTTGCAGGTGGCTTCCATAGCGGGCAAAGGCGATCAGGTAAATCACGAGTGTGACGCCAATTCTACCGCTCCCTTACGGTCGCGGCTCTGACTGAAGTACTCAGGCGCTAGCCTGAAGGCGTACCTCCAGGCTCCCCCGAGATGCCTGATTCCAATAATTCGGATTTTCTTGAGTGTGATGGTAGTCTTTCGGCTCGACAATCAGGCCAGGTGCGGGTAGCACCCTTTGATCCGTGCCTCGGCATCGAACCCAAACTGCCGCACGGTTTTCAGCAGTGCGTCAGCCTCTGTATCAGTCACGCCGCCGGCTGCATCATACTCGCAGCTGTTGCGCTTCATCCGGCAGCCATCGAAATATGCGGACAATTTCGCGAATGCCGAATCGGCCGTTTCCAGCGCCAGGAACGTGTTGTAGTGCGCTCCCACCGTTCGCGGGCGGTGACCTGTCGCCCGCACGATGAGCGGCGATAACGTTCGGGCGGCGTCGTAGGCCATCGTGAAGCGCGCGTCGGCCGATAAACCGGCCGATTCCACGTCTTTTAGGCTTCGGGCCACAATCGAGCGCAGATTATCGAGATCCGCCTTGCTCGGCGGCAGTGCCGTTACACGGTTATCCGCCAGCAACTTTGCCCAGCTCATCCTTGTTGCCTAACACAAAGAGCTTCGGCTTGTCCAATACCTGCTTTAGGAACGGGTCGTTCGCCGCCCGCTTTTTCCCGAATTCCGTGGGGGTGTAGACGGTCGGGTTAATCTCGCGGCCCAGCAATTCCCGCGCTCGCCGCAGCGGCAATGCGAGATCCGCCGGCGACACCTGTCCCACTACCATCAAATCGATGTCACTGTCGCTTTGCTCGTTGCCGACGGCGAAGGAGCCGTACACAAATGCAGTCCGCAGCTTCGCGGCCAGCGGTTTGAGCGCCTCCGCCAGAACATCGACAAGGCCGGCCGTCTTGAACAATAATCCGCGCAGGTCGGGGAAGACCGGCGAATCCGTGTTGGCCTGGTAGTACGCCATGTGGCCCTGCCGGTGGGTCTTGAGGATGCCCACATCGGTGAGGTCGTGCAGCTCCCGTTGCAGGCTTGACGAGGGCACGCCCATCCGGCGCGCCAATTCCGAGACGTACCAAGCCTTCTCCGGCTGCACGAGCGTTGCCGCAAGGATTCCCTGGCGGGTCTTTGGCAACAGCGCATCAAGGGTCCGGAGCTTTCGCATATTGCGCAATTATGTACGCAATTTGCGTAAATGTCAACCCGCTTCAGCCCTCCCGGGATCCCCGGGATATGTCCGGTGGCGCACAAATTGTCCCCATGGTACGATATTCTGAACTGTTCGGGATAATCCATGAAATAGTCTTAGATATTGTGTCGACATTGGTTTAAGTGGAGGTTTTTATGGACGAGAAGGGAGTGTCGGCAGGTATCCTGGCGGACTCCGGGGCGGCTGGCTTGGCCGAAGAAAACCCAGAGGCGGCGGGCACTGCGGTTCCGGTGGTCGGCGTTGGCGCCTCCGCCGGCGGGCTGGAGGTTTTTAAGCGCCTGCTGGGCGATTTGCCGGGCGATGCCGGTTTCGCCATCGTATTCGTTCAACATCTCGATCCGAATCACCACAGCTTGCTTGCCGAGATTCTTTCGCGAGCCACCGCCATACCGGTCAGCGAGGCTGCCGATGGCATGCCGCTCGAAGCCAACCACGTTTACGTCATGCCCGCAAACGTCGATCTGACCATCGCCAACGGAGCGCTGAAACTGGCCCCGCGAACCCAAGCGGCGGGATTGCATATGCCCGTCGACCGCTTACTGCGGTCGGTTGCCAGCCAGTGCGGAAGCCGGGCTATCGGGGTGATTCTTTCCGGCACAGGCTCGGACGGCGCGGCGGGCATCGAAGCCATCAAAGCCGCGGGCGGCGTCACATTTGCGCAGGACGCGGCCACCGCGAAGTTCGGCGGCATGCCGCAAGCGGCCGTCGCCACCGGCTGCGTGGATTTCGTTCTGCCGCCCGACCGCATTGTCGCGGAGCTGGTAAGAATCGGCCGGCATCCTTATATCGCGGATGCCCAGCCCGCGCAACAGGAGCGAACGGCGGCCGCCGATGAAACGCAGTTCGGCGGCATCCTGGCCGTTCTGCACGGGGCCACCGGCATCGACTTTTCGATGTACCGGGAGAAGATGGTCAAGCGCCGTATCCTGCGGCGGCTCGCCCTGCGCAATATCAACAGCCTCGCGGAGTACGGTACGCGGCTGAAGAGCGATTACGAAGAGCTGATGGCGCTGCAGCGGGATTTGCTGATCGGCGTGACCAGCTTCTTCCGCGATAAGGAATCGTTCGAATGCTTGAAGAAACTGGTCTTCCCCCGCATCCTGCGAGACCGGTCCCCGCATCAGCCGATTCGCGTCTGGGTAGCCGGTTGCGCCACGGGAGAAGAGGCATACTCCATCGCCATCGCGTTACAGGAATACCTCAGCGAAACGGGCGCCGCATTTCCGGTGCAGATCTTCGCTTCCGATATCAGCTTGCGCGCAATTGAAAAGGCCCGCGCCGGCAGGTACCTCGACAACATCGAGGCCGACCTTACCTATGAACGCCTGAACCGCTTTTTCACGAGGATCGAAGGCGGCTACCAGATCAGCCGGAACCTGCGCGAGATGTGCGTCTTCACCAGGCATAACCTGCTCGACGATCCGCCATTTTCGAAGCTGGATTTGATCAGTTGCCGCAACGTGCTGATCTATCTGGGAAGCGTGCAGAAGAGCATCGTCGAGCTGTTCCACTATGCGCTCAAGCCGAATGGGTTTCTGATGTTGGGATCGTCGGAAAGGGCGGCCTCAACCGAGCTGTTTTCGGAGGTGGATCGCGAGTACAGAATCTGCGGCAAACGGGAAACGGTCAGAAAGCCGCACCTGTTTCCCATGGGCGCCCGCGCATCGCGCCAGGATAAGGCGGCGGGAGGCAACGCTGCCGCGCAGGCGGCTCTCGAACCGTGGGGCGGCGCCGATGTGCGCAAAGAGGTCGATCGCATACTGCTGTCGAAATACAGCCCGGCCGCGGTGGTGGTGGACGAGGATTTGGAAGTGATCGAGATCCGGGGCAAGGCCAGCCCTTACCTCACATTGCCGGCCGGAAAAGTAAGCTTCAATCTCATGAAGCTGATTCCCGACACTGGATTGTTCCTGGAAGTGGACAAGCTGATCCAGCAGGCGCGCAAGAGCGGCGAGCACGCGCGGCAAGAGCATGTCTCTTACGAGCACGACGGAATCGCGGGCAGTTTGAACCTGGAGGTGGCGCCGCTCGATTCCAGTCAGAAACGAACCACTCTGGTGCTTTTCGAACCCGTGCCGGAGGCGGCCGCGCGCGAAGACGAAACGCCGGACGCGCCCGCCGAAGGCGATAGCCGGGACCGCCAGGTTTCACGCTTGCAGCAGCAGCTTGCCGAGGCGAAGGAGCGGTTTCTCCAGGCGCTCGAAGCCCACCAGACATCCAGGGAAGAAAGCCAGAACAGCACCGAGGAGGCGCTTTCCACCAACGAGGAGCTGCAAAGCCTCAATGAGGAGCTGGAGACCGCCAAGGAGGAGCTGCAGTCCACCAACGAAGAGCTGACCACCGTCAACGATGAATTGCAGGCCAAGAACGCGGCGCTGGCGCAGGCGCGCGACTTCGCGATGTCGATCGTAGAAACCGTCCGCCAGCCATTACTGGTGCTGGATACGGATTTGCGGGTCAGAATGGCGAATCGGGCCTTCTACCGGACGTTTCAAGCGTCACCGGTGGAGTGTGAGGGGCTGTCGATCTATGCGCTGGCGCGCGGCAGTTGGAACCTTCCCGGCCTGCGGGATGCGCTGGAGGGTCTTGTCCAGGGCCGTCAGGCGTTCCCGGATTTCGAAGTCGAGCAGGATTTTCCGATCGTGGGGCGCAGGGGCCTGGTGCTGGCGGGCTGCCACATCAATCATTTGAAAATGATTCTGGTGGCAGTCGACGATATTACCGACCGCAAACGGTCCCAGCAGGCCATACGCAAGAGCGAGGAACATCTTCGCCAGGCGCAGAAAATGGAGGCTATCGGCAGGCTGGCCGGCGGCATCGCTCAAGACTTCAACAACGTAATCACTGCCATCATCGGCTACAGCAGCCTGCTCTACGACCGGCTGTCCGGCGACGCGGCGGCCATGCAGCAGGCGCTCGAGATCAAGACTGCCGGCGAGAGGGCGGCTTCGCTGACGCAACAGTTGCTGGCCTTCAGCCGGCGTCAGGTGCTGCAGCCGAAGGTGATCGGCTTGAACGCCATCGTGGAAGACTTCGACAAGATGCTGCGCCGCCTGGTGGGTGACCGGATCAAGGTGGCCATCGACTGCGATCGCGCCCTCTGGCAAGTGAGGGCCGACCCGGGAGAATTCGGCCGCGCGATCATGAACCTTTCCTTAAATGCGCGGGACGCGATGCCCGAAGGGGGTACGCTGACCATCAAAACCGCTAACGCGACTCTGCGGGATGCCGAAGCGCGGGATCAAGACCTGGAGCCGGGGCGCTACGTCACGCTGGCTGTGCTCGACACGGGGATCGGGATAGACGCGGACGTGCAGGCGCATATCTTCGAGCCGTTCTTCACCACAAAAGAGACCGGCAAAGGAACCGGCCTGGGCCTCGCCACGGTTCTGGGAATTGTAGAGCAAAGCGGCGGCGCCATTCGCTGCGAGTCCGAGCCGGACCGGGGGACGGCTTTCACGATCTACCTGCCCGCGGTCGCCGAGGCGGCGCCCACGGTAGCGCCTTCGCCTGGAGGCATGGACAAGGCGCCCAGAGGGTCCGAAGTGGTTTTGCTGGTGGAAGACGAAGATATGGTCCGCGGCCTGGCGCGCATGATTCTCGAAACCAGCGGCTACGTGGTCCTCGAAGCCTGCAACGGGCGCGAAGGCCTGACGATGTGCGAAACCACCGAGGGCGCGATCGATCTGCTTTTGTCCGATGTGGTCATGCCCGAGCTCAGTGGGCGCGAGCTCGCGGAACTCGCCGTCAAGCTGCGGCCCGGCATGAAAATCATGTTCATGTCCGGATACACGCACGACATCATTTTGAAGGAGGGCGTGCAGAAGGGAACCGCCTTCCTGCAAAAGCCGTTTACGCCCGTCGAGCTGGCGCAAAAAGTGCGCGAGACTTTGGATGCGGATGCCATATCCGGCGGGGCGGCCGCAGCCGCGACTCGTTTCGCGGCGAAGCCGGGCAGCGAGCCGCTTTGACCGTATCCGGTCACCTGACGCGCAGGTGGCATAGAGAGCCCGCGCACATAGTCCCAAACCCTTGAAGGGCCAGCCCCGCCGGCGCCTGAGCATTGGGCAGCCGATTGCACATCCCCGATTCGAGGAGCAAGAAAATGCCTTTGCTGAATATTGTGATTGTGTTGATCGTTGCGGGAGTACTGTTGCACCTGATCAACCGGTATATTCCCATGGCATCCAGCATCAAATCGATTCTGAATGTCGTAGTAGTCGTAATCGTCTGCGTCTGGGTATTGCAAGCGACGGGATTGTGGGGGCATGTAACCAACTTCCGGCTTTCCTCTTCGCGATGATCCGCGCGTGGGGTGCGCCCATCGTGGCCTGAGCCGATGGCCTGCCGTGTCCCGAGCCGCTTCGAGCGCTCGGCTTTCGGGCGGGCAATCTGCGATCTTACCGAACCGCGATCGTCGGAAGCCGTGGAACAATCGGTTGGGTCGAAAGGGCGAGAGGAATTATCGAAAACGCCCGGCCTATCGATGCAGCGCCGCACTCTGCCGAAGCAGCGGAGCGGCCGGAAGATAGCGGCCCCGGTCTAAGACCCGACTTCGCTCCTTAACCGGGTGTAAGCTGGGGTTAGGCGGCCTAAGCGTCTGCGACGATCTAAACCGAAAACGCAGTGGAACAAGCGCCCAGGGAGGGGCGAAGACAATGTTAAGAAATACTTCGGAGTTGAAAGGTCTAGTGATCCGAGCTACGGATGGCGAGCTTGGAGTTGTAGATCAGTTCTATTTCGACGACGACTCATGGGCCGTCCGCTACCTCACGGTAGACACCGGCGGCTGGCTTGGCGGCCGGCAGGTGCTGATCTCGCCCATGTCCGTGATCAATGCGAACTGGCAAGCCAGGCGAGTGGATGTGGCGCTGACGAAGAAGCAGGTTGAGAACAGCCCCGGCATCGACACGCACCTGCCGGTCTCCCGGCAACACGAGGCCGCATATCTCGGGTATTACGGGTATCCCTATTATTGGGGCGGTCCCTATCTGTGGGGCCCGACGTTCAACCCGTCGTCTCTGGCTGCGCCGGCCGTCGCTTCCATGCAAGCGATTTCGGACAGTGTGGAGAGCGAGTGGACGGATTCGCATCTGCACAGCAGCGAAGCCGTCACTGGCTATCACATTGAGGCGGTAGACGGTGAAATCGGCCATCTGGACGGGTTTGTGGTGGACGACGAAGCCTGGGCGATCCGCTACATCGAGGTGGCGACGCGGAATTGGTGGCCCGGCAAGAAGGTACTAGTCTCACCCGGGTGGATCGATTCGGTGAGCTGGGCGGAGTCTAAAGTTTACGCCGGTCTCTCCCGGGAAGCCATCAAGAACGGCCCGGAGTACATTGAGTCCATGCCGGTCACTCGGGAATATGAAGACCATCTGCACTTTCACTACGGCCGGCCTCCATACTGGCGGCGCGAAGCCGATCAAGCGGCTTCCTTGTCTCTGAGCCGTTAGAGAGTTGCGGGGCGGGCAATCCTGCCTGCAAAGCCGTCTTTCAGGCGGCCACTTCGGAGTATGCGCGGGGCGGGCTGGCGAGGAAAGCCTCGCTTCGCCGGTCATTGGGCAACCGGCGCGCCAGCGGCGGTGGGCGTTGTGAAGCTCGCCACGGACAGGTCCCCGTTTAACCTAAAAACGGCAGTTGACTGCCAGGGTGGATGGCGAGTCTATGACCGGTCGAGGTTTCTCTCTACGGCGTGCTTCACCCAATGGGTGAGTCGGCTGGAGACCGCCCGCGGGAAAAGAACCGGCGACAAGATCGCAGGCGTTACGAGGAACACAACTGCCAGTTGCAACTTTTCGCCAGGTTCGCTAATCTCTAT
>PLDF01000446.1 GCA_003135055.1 Bryobacterales bacterium
CGTTTCAACTGCCGTTTTTAGGATAAAGGACGCTTCCGCTGCGATCGGCGGCCGCTTCATTCAAAACACGAACGATTTTGCAGGATCGCTGCTAGCTCTATCGGATTGCGCGGTGAAGGGATGGCAGATAGCGATCGACCGGCGGCTCCTCGTCCAAGGTCGCAGCCTCTAAATTTCCACTCGCCTTCAACCGCCGCTTTCTCTCCGCGTTATCATCGAATAGCCCGCTCACCGAATGGTTCCACTCGGCCCATACCTGCTCTCATTGCCTGAGCGCGTGCTGCGGTCGGCATCCGCGCTCTCCGCGGGATTGGTCCGTGAAATCGGCAATGTCACGCTACCGAAGGCCGTCCGGCGGACCAGGCTCTATCAGACCATGGTCGAAAGTACTTTGCGGTTTTTGGTGGAACAGGTAGGGCAGGTGGACGGCGCCTATCCGGCCGAAGGCAAATTGGCCGAAAACTTTCTGCTCAAGCGGACGCTCGGCGACGGCATCGATCTCGCCGGTCTGGCCGCTTTCCACGCGTCTCCGGTCTGGGTGCTGGCGGCTCTCGCGGATATCTCCGGCGCCGGCCGCCAACTCATCGAAGAGATCTCGGCGAGTCTCAAAGACGAGGGTCTGCTGGACCGCAGCACGAGCTTCGAAAACGTCGACCAGATTCTCGACGGACTGGAGCGGACCGCCGGCCAACTCGCTGCCTCCATCCGATTCCCGCCTCTCGACGTTCCAGGATTGCGCAAAGAGTGGAGCGACCTGAAAGCGTCGGTGCGGATGATTCCGCCGCGCAGTTTGCCTTCGCCCGGCCTGGTGCGGGAACAATGGGACAACCTGAAGCAGGAGGCCGCCGGACAGGGCCGCACCGTTTTGGAGCTTTCATCGCTGATAGCGCTCTCGACCGTCCGCGCCGTCCCGGGGAGCCTGATGTGGCTCTCGCGGTGTGCACGAACGGCGACCCTGCGGACCGGACAGTTTTTCGCGGAAGGGCTATTCGATCATTACCGGACCACCCTGAAGGAGATTCGCGAGACTGGGTATCTGGCATATTGGACGCGCGAGTTCCGTCCTTACCTGCGTGCGGCGGCGCTGCAGTTCTCGTTGTCGCATAGGTCGCTCACCGAACGCCTGTTGCAGCGCAAGTGACGCGTTTTGCGGGCAACCGATCGTCACTACTTCCGGCTGTGAATTGTGACCACGCCTACGCGAGGCGGGTTTTTTCGGGAATTAGCCACGCCAGCGAAGAGTGCCGGGGGAAGCCGGCTGCAACCCGGTGACCGGCGGACGGTGGGCAGTTTCCCGCGCCTCCAATCGACCAGGGATCACGGCTTGCAGCAGCGATGTCGCCAATCCCGATGCCGGTTTCCGGTATCCCGCGTCTCAGCCTCGGCCTTTAGGGTTTAGTTAGGCGGATCGGCATCGCGTCGCTACCGATCGAGCACTTAGATATCTCCGCTAATTCCCGGAGGGCCTCTCTACGCGATCGATGACCAGGAATTCGCCGGATCCCTTGGCCGGTTCGAGTTTCAGCCCGGCATTCCGCACCGCGGCAAAAATCGCCGAGCCGAGCGGGTCAGTCGGGGTCGCGCGCGGCATCGGGTCGCCGGGCACGCGGTCGGCGGGAACTCCTGAAGAGGCGCCCTCCGGCGGCGCCTCCACATGGATATCGAACGCTCCAGCAATCCCCGTTTTGTCGATGACGTCCCGGTCCAAGACGAGCGAGAGTTGCCCGCAAAAGTTC
Organism: Bryobacterales bacterium; assembly: GCA_003135055.1. Classification (GTDB taxonomy): domain Bacteria; phylum Acidobacteriota; class Terriglobia; order Bryobacterales; family Bryobacteraceae; genus PALSA-243. The sequence goes on from PLDF01000446.1 coordinate 1,737, forward strand.
GTCAACGTCGTACCGTACATGTAAGATCCGTCATTCGTGTTAGACGGAGCGAAGACTCCGCAAGGCCAGACGCCAGGCGGCCTCTGTGACGGCGGCACGGGATGGCCGGGGTCCCAGGCAAAGCACTTTCCGTGCTGCGCTGCTTGAAGCCTGGCGCCGCCCTTGGCCACAGTCAGCGCATAGACCGGGATCTCTCTGGTCTCGTGATGGATCTTCAACTGAAACCGGTCTTCGAGAAGCGCTTGCATCATGGGCCCGCTCATCATTGCCTGGCCGGGAGCGCCCTCGGCGGTCGCGTCGATATCGTAGCGGCCGGAATTGATCCATGCCGGCCCTCCCGAGACTGGAACATGCCGCCCCGGAGGCGTCCGTTTGCCATCCGCGTATTGAAGGTACGCCATTTGGACGAGATCCATTATGGTGCGGCATTTCAGATCCAACCGTCCGGGAGACGCATTTCCGCCCGTGCCCCTGCCCCCGTTCCTTCCGCCATCCTCGGCCTTGCAAGGCTTGACGGAGGCCACTTCAAATTTCGGCGTGCCCGCAGCCGCGGATTGGGCCAAGCTCCGCGGCGATTGAGCCCGGATCGCGGGCACACTCATTATGCCAACCACAATAGCCAGAGCCATAGTGGCGCGGGCCCATGGCCTGCGCGGCCATGCCGGCAATGCGACTTCCTTTGTGAAGTTCAGTCTCATGTGAAGTTCAGTCTCAGCAAAAAGCCGCCGGTCAATCGTTACCTCATCCGGCTGTGAACCGCAAACACGCCCACGGTAACCGATGGATGACTGACAATTCCGTTCGCATCCAAGCGATCCGCGACCACTGCTTCCAATTGCGACGTCGTCAAGCCCGCTGCCCTGACGTCTCCAATCAGCGGCACGGAAATCATGCCATCCGGCCGCACTGCATACTGGCCCGAAATTCCTTGCAGCTGGTTTACCCAGACTTGAACGACATCCTCGGCGCCAATGGCATACTCCCTGTCCATCCCAGGTGACTGCGGCATCGGACCTCGCGAGTCAACCGGGTAAAATGCAACGTTGGCGCGAATGGCGGCATCGATTAAAGGCTGGAGTTCAACCGACTGAGTCCGAGCGGCGGGCGCCGCGAAGTACACCATTGCCTTCTTTCCCTGCAGCGGCCTCAGCATATTGACCGCTGTATGCAGTCCGGTCAACTGTCGATCCACATCGACCGCTGCGCTACTCTCCGGTCCCGAATCGGCCGTCAACTGGTCGAGAGTCTGAAGCAATCGATCCCGGTCATCGGTGAAATCCTGCTTGACCGCCACGCTGTCGTTCGCCGTCATGATTGCCAGTAGATCGCCAGACCGCATCTTCGTCCGGACCAATTCCTGTGCCGCGGCAAACGCGCGCGCCCGGTCGATTGCCGGCATCGCTCCCAGGTCGAAATACAAGACCAACATCCGCCGGTCTTTATACTTGTCCTGTGGCGCCGCCGGAGTTGGCGCCGCTGCCGTTAATGACGTCGGCGCCGGCGCCGCTGGAGCAGCCTGTACCTGAGCCAGCAACACCGGCCGCGTAGCCGGCTTCGGACGCGGGTCATATGCCAGAACGCCCGGCGCCGGAGCTTGCGTCACCGGAGGCGCCTGAACTAAGGGAACCGGCGCTACCGCCCGCTGTTCGGGCATCCGCCGATCCACGGCGCCCGCCGTAAACACCGCCGACACCACCGCGCAAGCCAGAGCCATGCACATCATCCGCACTCGCGAAATCCGCTGCGCCGGCCGCCCTTCCAGAATCCGCCGAATGCGTTGCGGCAAAAAACTCCCCGGCATTGCCATCCCCAAGACCTTAACCCGCGCGCCCGTTCGCAGCACCGTCCGCGCAATCTCCAGCAGATACTCCGAGTACTCGAACGGATCGTGGCCGCGCGCCAGCACCGCCGCATCGCAAGCCTCTTCCGCCAGCGCGCCGAGCCTGAACTCCAGCCACCAGGCCAGCGGATGAAACCAGAACAGCGCGCGATTCAGCAGCGCCAGCCACTGTACCAGCGGATCGCGCCGCCGCGCGTGCTCCCCCTCATGCGTCAACACCGCGTCAAGCTGCGCCTGCGGCCATCGCCGCCAGCACTCCGGCAAGATCACGCTAGGAGTCAGCCAACCAACGGTGACCGGCGCAGCGCACGAATCGCTGGTCAGTCTGCCCCCGCGACTCACCGCACTGCGGACCAGCATGTGCGCACGTACGGTTCCCACTGCCAGGCGCGCCAGCAGCACGCCCACTCCGAGTAAATAGATGCCTGCCAGACAGACCGGCCAACCAAAGACTGGCCGCGCCGATGGTGGCGCGGCGGCTTGCAGGTTAGGCAACGCCAGCCCTGAAAATGCCCCGGCGGGAACCGTCGCACGTCTCGCAGCCGGCGCCGCGATGGCCGGCAGTATCCGCAATGGCGCCTTCGGCCCCCAAGCCGTCCAAACCGGCAGCAGCATCATCAATGCCACCACGCCCGCCCAAGCCACATGGCGCGCCGCCGCGGTTCTCACTCGCAGGGTGCGCAACACCGCCGCCGTACCCGCCGCGATCAGTGCCGCTCTAACCACAAATTCGAAAAGCACGTGTTGCACTTCACCTCCAGTGGGTGGCCTCATCGGCTGCCCTCCAATGCCAGCCTTGCATCACTTCCCGCCTAGCCCGAAGTTCTTAGGCTTAGAACTTCCCGCCTAGCTTACGGCTCCTCACAAACGCCTCCAACCCATCCATTTCGCGCTTGCTGAGAACCTTGGCCTCTACCATGCCGCTAACCAGTTCCTCCACAGAGCCCTGGCAAAACCGATCGATGATCTGCCGCACGGCGCGCGCCGCCAGACTGCGCGCGGGTTCCACGGCGCGGTAGACGTAGGCCCGCCCTTCCTCTTCATGCGTCAGATAGCCCTTCTGCTCCAGCCGCCGCAGCAGCGTTCGAATGGTGGTTTCCTTCAGGCTGCGGTTGCGCGACACCGTCCGATGCACCGCCTCGACGGTACACGGGGCCGCGTCCCACACCGCCCGCATCACTTCGCTTTCGAGCTCGGTGAGCGGAGCCCGCACGCGGGCGCCCGATGCAGCACGTATTGTCATGGTACATGTTGTACCAGAAAATCGGACCGCCGTCAAGGGGTAACCGCGGGTCGAGACTGGGCTTCAACGCGGAGGCGCGGAGAGGCGGAGGAAAACGCGGAGTGCTTGAGGGAATCTGAAGGCTCACCGCATATTCTCCCAATCTCCGCGCCTCTCCGGAAACTCATCGCAGCTGATTCTGCGCGGTGGTTTTTCGGGCATCCATCTCGCGCGAAGACCGAAGCGCGTTCACACGATTCGGCTGACTCCTTCACCGGAATCCGGACCTCCGCAAAAACTCCGCGCCTGCCTCCGCCGCTCCGCGCCTCCGCGTTAAAACTGACAGCCTCGACCTTCCGCTCACCCCTCCCCTTCGGCAACGCCCCTCAAGTTTCCTCGCCCTATGAACGACGACGTCTATCGGCGCCGGTGCTCTCCGGAAACTCTCCGCGATACCACCGCCATGCCGCGCGCCAAGCTCGCGCGAAGACCGAAGCGCGTTCGCGCGATTGCGTGTGGCGGATACAATAAGCAAAGATCATCGGGGCGGCATCATCGGAATGAGTATCCCTTTGCGCACTCTCGGCGCTTCAGTCTGCCTGGCGTTGGCCGCCGGACGCGCGTGGGGCCAGTCTCCGCCCGACCCGGACCAGCAGCAGCGCATTCTGCAAACCGTCACCGGGTTCGCCCGCGGCTACCTTGAGCGCCTGCCCGACTTCACCTGCATTCGCACCACACAGCACTTTCTCGCCAAGCGCGCCGACAAAACCTGGAACCCCCAAGTCAAGGTGGCCCAGGAACTCAGCTATTACCAGCACGAGGAACATTACCAGATCGTCGCCGTGGACGATCTCCCCAAGAAAAAGGTGTCCCTCCGGACCCAGGCCGGCGGCTGGGTGGAAACCAATGGGAATTTCGGCGCGCTCATGAGTCTGATCTTCGATCCTAAAGTCGCCCCGCATTTCGAGTCGCAAGGCAGGAGTTATCTTCACGGGCAGCCTGTATATGTTTTCGCCTACCATGTGTCGCTGGCCGATTCCATCGCCGCCAGCGCCAAGTGCACAAGCTGGATCGCGTTCACCACCTGCAAGACCATTAAGTACGGTTTCCATGGCTTCCTGTTCGTGGACTCGGAATCTCTCGATATCCTGCGCCTCACTCAGGTCCCGGAAGACCTCCCGGCTTCTTATGCGCAAGGCAACGAATCCGTCGATTACGGCCGCGTCACTGTCGCCGGCAACGAGTATCTGCTGCCCATCGCCGACGAGTTTGAAACCACCATCGGCAAGACCCTGTTCCGCAACCGATCGACGTATAGCTCATACAAGAAGTTCGTCGCCGAGTCCACTCTAAGCACCACCGTCGTGGACGCTCCCGAAGCGGCGCCCGCCAAGCCGGCCGTCAAGGCGCCCGCGCGCGGCGTGCAGACGATTCAGGCGGCGAATTGCTTCGAGCTTCGCGATGCGGCCGCCCGCGCCAAACCATCCGCCATTGTTCGCGCAACCGTGGCCGCCGCATTCAACGACGCCGGCCCGGCCGAAAAGGAATTGCTGGCGGTAATCCATGCGCATCCGGATTCCGAAGACGCCACCGCCGCGCATATGGCGCTCTCCGCGATGATGGAGCGGTCCGGGAAGCCGCGGCAGGCGTTGGAGCACAGCGCGCAAGCCGCGGCCGCCGACCCGGATGCCCACAACCCGAAGGATACGCGCGGCGTGCTGGAGGCGCTGGCGAAGTATCCCGGACAGTCGGTCGCCGCGCGCGGGTTCTCGCGTCTCCCGTTCGTCCAGGGTGAGGACGGCTTCGCCATCGCGGTCTCCGTCAACGGCAAATCCTCCCAGTTCGACATCGATACCGGCGCCGCCATTTCCGCCATCTCCGAATCGCAAGCCAAGTCCCTCGGCATCGCGATTCACGACGACCGTTTCCCCATCGCGGACATCGGCGGCAATCAGCTTCCCTGCCGCCTGGCAATAGCCGGCGAGCTGACCGCCGGCAGCTTCCGCCTGCGCAACGTGCCGTTCTGCGTGTTGGCCGATGCGCCCGAAACGGCGCGTGGCATTCTGGGATTACCAGTCCTTCTGGCATTCGACACGGTTCGCTGGACCCGCGGCGGCAGCTTCGAAATCGGCTTTCCATCGGTCCGCAAGAACATCGCCCAGTCCAACGTCTGTTTCGACGCGGGCAACCTGTCGGTGCAGATCGATCTTGGGCGCCAACATCTCGCTTTCGACCTGGACACCGGCAACGGCGAGACCTTTCTCTATTCCACGTTCGCCGAGGATTTCGCGGAGACGGCCAAGACCGCCGGCGCGAAGGGGACTTACGAGATGAAAGGCCTGGGCGACAGCATCGCGCTGAACGCCGCCGAGCTGCCCGAGATCAAACTGGGGCTGGCCGGATTCGACGCGCTGCTTCACCGGGTTTCCCTTCTCTCGGACCCGTTGCCATCCAATTGTCCGGGATGTTATGGGAATGCCGGCAGAGACCTTCTCAACCAGGCGGGCGCTGTGACGCTCGATTTCAAGGCCATGAAGCTGACACTCAGCCGGTGACCAACTGTGACGGAATGTGACAAGATGTAGCCATGTTTTTATTCCTGTTTGTCATTCTGGTCGTCTTTTGGCTGCTGGGATTCATCGCATTCCACGTTGCCGGCGCGCTGATTCATCTGCTGCTCATCGTAGCGGTGATCTCTTTGATCGTGCACTTCGTCAGGCGTTAGGGCCGAGGCTGTGGGGCGGCCCCCCCTGGTCCGCGCGGGTCCCCTGGAAAACCGGCACGGTCGTAGCTGCAGACTCGGGCAAATCCGGAAACCGCTGGCCGCACTTTGGCCCAGTCTTGCGCCGTCCGGCCTTGGCCAGCGATTAGCACGACCGTTTCCGGGTGCGAACGGTCACCATCGCAATCTATGGATAAACGGTGATCTCCGACGCTCAATAGCCGATGTTCCGCACGCGCAGTCGCCACTGTACCGAGCAGTGCGAAGACCAGGAGCTGCGTCAGCCTGGATCGGGTGTGAGACGCAAAAGAGGGGACGATAGGTTGTGACGTCGCCATCCTGCTGTTTATGGTACGCGAACCCGTCCGCGAATCGACTCGGACGGTTTGCCGCCAAGTCATGGACCTGCCCCCCGCTGCCCGATTCAGGGCCAGCGACGCGCTAGGGGGAAGAAGCGGCGCTATTCCGTTTAACGCTGCGGTTTGCGTTACGAGGCGATCCCCGCGCGGCGCCTCGGGAAGGACGCTCGCCGGGGAAGATTCAGCCGGGACTGGCGCAAATAGCGGCGCGGCGGCGGCGCATGGCGGGATTGCGGCGACGAGAGTCAGGGAATGATTCGCCGGCGGGGCTTGATGATGTCTTAGGGAGAATCCGGGCAGGTTTGGGCGAGCAGCCAGATAGTCCCGGCGAAGAGTAGGGTATCGGCGACATAATTCATTGCTTCGACAGTTGGGGCGAGGGCCATGAGGGGCGTGTAGATGAGGAGTACGCTCAAGGTCACCGCCATCGCGAGCCATGTTGTGGCGCGGCGGGCGTGGCGATTGACGAGGACCGCCGCTCCGCCCAGCAGGAGGAGCGCACCCATCAGATATCCCCAGAGAAGGCGGAGCGGGACCCATGCCGGCGTGAGTTTGGGAAGAGGAACTCCCGGCGCGATGTCGGGATGGAGGAAATATACGGCGGCGAAGAAGACGGCGGCGACGGCGATCGAGAAGCGGCCGATGACGGCCACGCGGCCTCCGGCAAGAGCCCATGCGCCGCCACCGAAAGCGAGATCGCGGAGGAGGATGGCCCAGTAGAGGCGCTGTTTAGGGCTGGCTGCGACGTTTGGCAGATGGATCAGGAGAACGAAGAGAAGGAACATTATGCCCAAGAGGGTGGCGGCCAATCGCACGTAGCATTTCAGGGCGAGGCTGACGGCTGCTGCCAGCAGGGCGATTCCTACGAGGTAGGTCCAGAACAGCGGTCCGGGTATCCAGGAGGGAATGATCTGCATGATGCTCCGGGCCGCCACCAGGTGCTCCACGCCGAAGGCCGCCAAGGCCGCAGCCACAAATGCGGGGCCAACGCCGGCGAGCTTGCCGGAATGGAAAGATAGTTGCTTTCGGGCGGTAATCAGTCCGATCCCGAGGAATACGATTCCGGCAAGAGATGGCCACAGAACGACGGGGGAAGTCACAGAGCCTTCATTCTACGAAAACGGGATCTCGCGCGAAGCGCCTATTTTGCCTGGACGGAGCCGCTCGAGACCGAAGAACCGGTAAACCGGGCGATTCAAGGCTGCGTTGTGACTCCGTCCGGATTTCTCGCGACTCGGAAAACGATCCCGGCTGGAAGGATTGTTGGGATCCTTCCTGGGAAACGCCGCTCACGGCAGTTGGAGCAAACTGACCGCTCACTCGGCTGTTTTGTCGCCAAACCGCAGACTGGCCGCGCGCGGCCGCGTCGCCCGCCCGATAAGAGCGTTAAGAGTGAATATCGGTAGCGCTCTAACGTACGGGACGGCTTCGCATTCGCCGTGACGTCGGCTTTTTGGGAATGCATTGTCCCGAATGATTTAGATGGCGCTCCCTCCCCCGTCTCCGGGTTTAGGCGCCTATCGTTATCTCAGTCCGAACGTCCAAAGGTCGAGAACGCTAACTCATGACACGCTCCATTTTCGCCTGCCTGACTTTTGCCGCCTGCATCGCTCTGGGACAAGAGACGTTTCCCCGTCTCGCCTTCGAAGTGGCTTCAATCAGCCCTTCCAAGCCGGTTCCTACGCCGCTATCCAACGGCGAAACCACTCTTTCGATCCGCATGGCGACGCACATCGAGGGTTCCAGGATTCGTCTGGAGGGTTACGCGCTGCGCGACTTGATCCTACAGGCCTTTCGAGTGAAGGACCAGCAACTCTCGGGTCCCGCGTGGATGACGGACCAGCGTTTTTCAATCGAAGCCACGATGCCACCCGCAGCAACCAAAGACCAAGAGCCGGAGATGTTGCAGAGTCTGCTGGAGGAGCGGTTCGGATTGAAACTGCGCCGAGAATTGAAGGAGATGTCCGTCTACGCCTTGATAGCAGCCAAGGGCGGCCCCAAACTTAAGGAAGCCGATCCGGATAATCCGTCGGCGCGGGGAGGAGGTAACGGCGCAAGCACTCCGGGTCCCGCGGCGGGCGGCCCTATGGGTATCGCCATGGCAAGATCGGCCGACGGCGGCGCGATCCGAATCGCAATGTCCTCTCAAGATATGAAGGGGCTAGCCGATTACCTGGCGCGCCGAACCGACCGGCCAGTGATCGATATGACCGGACTCAAGGGGAAATACGCTATCGACCTTCGCTTTGCGCCCGAGGACGAGATATCCGGGAACGCCGATCTGGCGCCCTCGTTGTTGATGGCGCTGCAAGAGCAACTCGGCCTTAGGCTGGATGCTCGCAAAGCGCCGATGGAGATGCTGGTGATCGATCGCCTGGAAAAGACGCCCACGGCAAATTAGCGCGGACATCCTATATCCATGCAACGGATGGCACATGAACCTCCCGGCTAACGAAGCCCGAGCGAGTTGGGCCGACGGGCAAAGAATGGACGCGCACGGCAAGAACCGAAGCCAGTTCGACGGGGGGCGTTATCCGGCATTATCGTTAGCGGACCCGCCAGCCAGTTCTGCTTTAATATCCTTCGGCGCCGAGGCTCAGGCTTCTGCTTTGCCGGATGCGAATCCATATCACCCAGGACATTCTTGACCGGCTCATCGGCGGCCATGAGAATTGAAGCTGGGAAATAAGAAGCTTGACACCGCGCAGCAACGGGGACCGCGCTTAGCGTTCACCTTTGCAAGGTCCTGATCGAGCGGGAAACGAGACCCATAAACGCTGGTTATGGGGCCATTATGCGCCTCTTGATAAGGTCAATCGGACCGATCATATTTTTTGCTTCTTCGAGGGTCCGCCTCTCGTAGTCACCATATCAGACGCACTGTAAGCGTTAGAGCAAACCATCTGGTCCGCCAGCCGCTGACCGATTCTTGACGATTACGCCAGCGTCGCCCTCCGCACACCTGTTCTTCAGATGGTTTGCTCTAACGCTTACGCTCGGTTCGAGGTCATTCACCATCCATCGCTGCGGGTCCTTTAACGACTCGATGGGTTACTAGCTAAGCTAGAGTACGGTCCTGGCAGCTTCACTTTATCGATTCAGGAGTGTTTTGCAGTTCCTTTACCTGTGAAGTGAGATCTTTGACAGTCTGCAGCTTCTTGCCGGCGGAATTCTCGTAATCGAAGTATGCGGTTATCCCCTTCGAGGCCTCAGGATCGAAACCTCGGCCGAAAGTGACCCCGAGCTTACCAAACAAAGATTGCTCCAGGATGACATGCCTCTTGGAAGGATCACTCTTATCGAGGGAGGGAACAGCAACATTGCTGATTATGGGGGGCTTAAACTGTCCGCTCTCGAATTTCCCCAGTGAAACTGTGCGCAATATCCAATCGGAACTAGGCGGCGGAGAGACCGTCATTGATATAGCGCGACCCTCGACCTTGGCCGAAGCAACCCGAAAATTTTTAACTGTGAAATGCTTTGACAGGACGTGATACGTCGGGCCGTCCCTGAAAAAGACGTCTACTCGGCGAAAGGACTCGACCTGTCCTAAATCTGGATTAGGATCGAAGTCAAAGGTGTGGAAGCACTGAACATAGCCCGAGCATCTATCTATGTCTTTGTCGTCAACGATCCAGAAGGTCGCGTCAGGTGGTGACTCTCCTTGCAGTGAAAACTGGACAGATACGCCCGTCAGAAAGCCTGAAGCCTCGTCTCCTGCATCTGATTTGGCCGTGATCGTCGAACTGTGGCGCAAGCTCAAGAGCTTATCTGCCGCCCCTGAGAGATAGATTCCGAAGGCGATTATAACGAGGCCGCCACCGTATATTATCGTGCCCCAGAATGTCGTCTTCAGCGCGCTCTTGACCTCGGTTTTAACCTGACCCCAGGTTTTTGACATTGAACCGTCCTATGCGTCAACTGGGCGAGCCGCCTAGCATCGATTTGAAACCAAAATAATAACACCAAAGAGTCGGGCACCCAACACAGGCTGACGAGGAACATGTTCGACGCTCGGCTTGCAGCGGCCGGGCGGGTCGCCTGGCCGACGTCGCGCGGAAAGTGCAAGCTGAAGGGGTTCCTGGGCGGCGTAGCGTTCAATCCGTGCGGTAGCAACGGATTGAGGAACGTCGGCGCGCCTTTTCCTGAAGGCTTCGGCCGTAGTTTCCGTGGGCGACGTTTGGGGGGAGTTATGGCGCGTCCTGCGCGTGAGTAGCCCAGCATCCTGTTCTGGAACGTATGGAACGTATGGTATGATTTCACCGTTCGGAGAATTCCTGCAAGATATTCCGTGAGAGCATCGATGAATTTCAGCCAAAATGAAGCTGGGAATTTGTCCGCGCCGCTGACGGACGCGGAAAAAGAACAAAGCGCTTACACCCGCTCCCATTACACGAAGTACGAGTTTCAGATTCCCGCGAGGGACGGCGCGAAACTCTTCACCATCGTCTACGCCCCGAAGGACTCCACTCATGCCTGGCCGATCATGATGAAACGGACGCCTTATGGAATCCCGCCGTACGGGATCGACAGTTTCATGACATCGATCGGTCCGACGGATCTGTTCGCGAAGGAGGGGTTCATCTTCGTCTATCAGGACACGCGCGGACGAGGCATGTCGGAGGGCAGTTTCGAAGATATTCCGCCCCAGAATGTGGTTCCGAACGACGCCACCGACACCTGGGACACCATCGATTGGCTGCTCCGCAATGTTCCCCATCACAACGGAAAAGCGGGCATGTGGGGCTCTTCCTATAACGGATTCACGGCTGGCTGCTCGCTGATTGATTCGCACCAGGCGCTAAAGGCCGTATCGCCCCAGGCGCCCACCGCCGAGCAGGGTAAAGGCGACGATGCCTATCACAACGGCTGTTTCTGCCTCGCCGCCGAATTCAACTTCTACGCTACCTTCACGCCGCGCGCGGGCGGTCCCGCGCCCGTGGCGGGGTGGCCCCCCGGATTCGACTACGGCACGCCCGATATGTACGAGTTTTTTCTGCGTCTGGGCCCGCTTTCGAACGCAAATTCCCGGTATTTCAAAAATGCCAATCGGTACTGGAACGCCCTGCTCGCCCACCCCAACTACGACCAGTGGTGGCAGGACCGTTCGCTTTCGCGCTACATGGATCAAGTGAAGCCCGCCGTGCTCGTGGTGGGCGGCTGGTTCGATGCCCAGGACCTGACGGGGCCCTTCGCGCTCTTCAACGCCATCGAGTCGAGCCACCCGGGCGCTTCCAACACTCTGGTGGTCGGACCCTGGAAGCACAGCGGCTGGTATTACGATCCCGGCGACACGCTTGGCAACCTGAGCTTCAACGTGAAAACCGGCGAATATTACCGGGAACACATTGAACTCGCCTTCTTCAAACGCCATCTCAAGGGGGAGGACGGACCCGAATTCCCGAAAGCCATCGTGTTCGAGACCGGCAGGAACGAGTGGCGCCGGTTGCCTGCGTGGCCGCCGGCGGGCGTCGAGCGGCGGCTCTATCTCCGGGAGGGCGGCCAGCTCTCCTTCGAAGCCGCGGACGCGGCGGGATTCGACGAGTATGTCAGCGACCCGGCCCGGCCCGTGCCCGTCCTGCCAGAGTTCAACACCAATCCGCCGTTCAATTACTTCATGACCGAAGATCAGCGCTTCGCCTCGCGGAGGCCGGATGTGCTCGTGTATGCGACCGGCGAACTCGAACAGGACCTCGTCGTCGCCGGGGAGGTGGAGCCGGTCCTCACCGTTTCCACCAGCGGAACCGATTCGGATTTCGTCGTGAAGCTGATCGATGTTTATCCCAACGACTATCCCGACACGGAACCCACGCCCGACAAGCCCGCCGCGGTACGCAGAGGCGGCTATCAGCAACTGGTCAGAGGAGAGCCCTTCCGCGGCAAATTTCGCAACAGCACGCCGGAGAACCCCGCGCCCGAGCGGTTTACGCCTGACGAGACGACGGTCATTCGATTTCGCATGCCCGCCGTGTTCCACGCCTTCCGCCGTGGCCATCGCATCATGATCCACATCCAGAGTTCGTGGTTTCCGCTTGTGGATCGCAATCCGCAGACATGTGTGGATATTCCCAACGCCCGGCCGGAGGATTTCGTGAAAGCGGACCAGAGAATTTATCGCGGCGGCGCCGCCGGGTCGCACATCGTTGTCAGCGTGATCGAAAACGCACGGGAAAGCGAAGGGAAAACGAAATGAAATGGAATACGGTCAAACCGGATGTGATTACCGTCTGTACTTATTCGGGATTTGCTCCGGTGTGCTTTATGAAGGATGGCGAGCCAGCCGGCAAGGATATCTCTTTCCTCAAAAATTTCGCCGCGGACCATGGAATGAAGGTGAAGTTCATTGTCCTTCCCTACTTCATAGGCATCTGGCGCGAGCCGTGCAAAGGGTCGTGCGACATAGCGGCGGCTGGCATCAGTCCATGGAAGGCAAGGAAGGACGAATCTCCGGGCGCGGTCTGGACTAAGGACTACTTCCATGTCCAGCGGTCGCTGCTGATTCGGAAGGCTGATAAAGACAAGTTCCACACGATCGCGGATTTCAAGGGCAAGACGATCGCCGTAACCGAGGGTTCGAGCGCCGATCTCGATATCGACGCCGAAACCCGCAAAACCACGACGATCGAATACCGCAGCGATCAGGGGGCCGCGGTGGCGGAACTGCTCGCGGGCTCGATCGACGCTTTTGGGGAAGGCGACGTGAGTAACCTGTACCTTGCGATCGACAAACCTCTGACGATAACCGCTGTACATCACTTGGATCCGAAGAACCCGGAAGCCTTTTCCTTTCCCGTTCGCGAAGCGAGCGGGATCGTCGATGCGCTGAATGACTGGATCGCGGCCAGACCGAAGGACGAGTATCTGAATATTGAGGTGTAAGGCGATCCGGCGTTTGGTGTGAGATGCTTGCCGCAATTGGCGCCGGGGGGCGTTTGACCGGCGCGATCAAGCGGCGGGGTAAGGGGTCCGCTTCCGCGAGGCAGCTACCGCCTGATTTTGACAGACACGCTGATATTCTACGCCGCGAATTCAGGATCATCTGCCCCACGCGCATCTTAGCCCGCGGTGAACTGCCGAGCGGCGGCTTCGCTTGCGTACCGCAATATGCAACTGCTGTCCCCAGCTTGTCCGCTCCGCTCTGTTCAGAGAGCATGCCGATTCAACCGATGGCGAATGAAGAGGCGGTAAAGCCCGGGAAGAATCCACGCGGCGCCCCGAGCCAGCAGGCAACGTAACCTACCGAACCGTAGCTGGGGCCATACGGAATTGTGAAGCTGCATCGCTCCGGTGAAGTCGCGTTCCGGACGCCATACACGATACTATGAATAGAAGTCGTCGTTCGATGCTCAGCTCTCCTTTCCGCCATCATCGCTGGTGGTCCACCTCCGTCGCCGCCATCTTAGCCGCCAGTTTGCTGAGCCCGCGGGGTTATTCGCAGGATGCGCCCAAACCTGCGCGCTCTCCCCGTCACACCCCTGTTACCGCGATCTCCGGCGGCAAGCGCGGGAAGATCGATTACCAGCTCGATATCCATGCCATTTTTGCGGCCCATTGTCTGGCGTGCCACAACGCCGAAAAACGCTCGGGCGGACTCTCGCTTGGCACGTATGCCGACATCGTTGCCGGTGGCCGAAGCGGCGCAGCCATAAAGCCCAGCCGCAGCGGCGAGAGTCTGGTTGTGCGGCGAATCCTGGGAGAAGTTCTTCCCGCCATGCCGCTCGGCGGCGATCCTTTGACAGAGACCGAAATCGCTACCCTGCGCGCTTGGATTGATGACGGGGCCCGCGCCACACCGGCGTCGGCCGCGGCCAAGGACCGTTGGGAACCGCCGCTGGGCTTGACCGAGCCTGCCATTCCGCCCGTGACTTGGGCCGGGTGGACAGAGCCGCTCGACCGTTTCAGCGCCGCCTATTTGACGAAGCAAGGCGTGGCCCGGCCGGTTCCCGTGGATTCGGCCGTATTCGCGCGGCGCGCGTACCTCGATCTCTGGGGACTGCTTCCCGAGCCCGACGAGATCCGCGCGTTCGCGGCCGGCGCCGATCCGAACAAGCGGGCCAAACTGGTTGCGCGACTCGGCAACGACCCCTCGCGCTACGCCGAGAATTGGATCAGCTGGTGGAACGATTTACTCCGCAACGACGAAGGCGTCGCCTACATCTCCGAAGTCGCGGGGCGCAAGAGCATTACCCCGTGGCTGCTTGACGCTCTCGAAAAGAATAAGCCGTACAACCAGATGGTGAGGGAGTTGCTGAATCCCACCGCCGCCGGCGACCCGGATGGCTTCCTCATCGGCGTCAACTGGCGCGGCGTCGTCAGCGCGTCGCAGGCCCCTCCCCTACAAGCCGCTCAAAATGCGGCGCAGATCTTTGCCGGCATCAATTTCAAATGCAATTCGTGCCATGACAGCTTCATCAGCAAGTGGAAGCTCAAGGACGCCTACGCACTGGCCGCGTACTTCTCGGCGGAAGAGAGTTTGCAACTCTACCGGTGCGACATAGCTCAGCCCGGTCAGTTCGCCACGGCTGCCTACATGTATCCGGAGCTCAACCGGCCGCTGTCTTCCACCAGCATTCAGAACCGCCGCGCCGCCATCGCCGCGATTTTCACCGACCCGCGCAATGGCCGGCTGCCGCGAACCTTCGTCAACCGAATTTGGGAAAAACTAATGGGCCGCGGCTTCGTCGCGGATGCCGACGATATGGATGGTGAACCCTGGAGCCCGGAACTGCTCGACTATCTGGCTGCCGACTTCGTAAAGAACGGCTACGACATCAAGCGCCTGATTGCGACCATCGTGACCTCGAAGACATATCAGATGCGCGCTGTCGCCCGCTCCGGCGGCCCTCCGGCGCACTACTCGTTCCGCGGACCTGAACTGCGCCGCCTCACCGCCGAGCAGTTCGCCGATGCCATCGCCACCGTAACCGGCGATTGGCATGTGGCCCGGCCGCGCCCTGCCCCGCCGACCCCGGCTGCCGCCACCGCGGCGGCGACAGAAGCCGCGAACACGGCTACTGCCCTTGCGAACGCCAATGTGGCGGGCGTCGTCCTTTCTTCCAGTGGTACGAGGTTGCCCGGCGTCTTCTCGGGCGCGCCGGTCGACACCGAACAGAACCTCACCATCAATCGGGTGCTCACGCGCACCGCTGCCGAAACCGCGGCCAGTCGCGCCGCGGCAGCCTCGGCAGCAGCGCCCAACCGTGGCGCGACGCCTGCTCCGCTTCCACCTCCGCCCCAGGTCGCGCCCGGCAATTATGCGCGTGAATGGCGAATCGCCGCCAGCAACCTCACGCGCGCTCTAGGCCGCCCGATTCGCGATCAGGTCTATACCAGCCGCGATGCGCAGGCCAGCAGCATGCAAGCCGTAGAACTGGTGAATGGCGAAGCCTTGAATCACTGGCTGTGGCGCGGAGCCCAGAAAATGTTGGGCGTGCTGCCGGCGGAGCCCGCGAGCCTGTTCAGCCGCCAGGTGAGCGGAGATCCCTTTCGCCCTCCTGCGCCCCCGCCCGCAAATCCAACCGCCGCAGCCTCCACCTCCGCGGGTCCCGCTGCGGGCTCGCAGATACTGCCTGTGGTCCCGGCGCCTCCACCGCAGCCTCCGCCTCCGCCGGTTCCGTTCCGCATCGACGTCTCCCAGTCACAGAAGCTCTACTTGATCGTCGAAGACAATCTCTCCACCGCCCCGGACAAAGCCGCGCCCATCTGGCTGCACTCCTTTTTCACCGCGGCCGATGGCTCTCGAACGCCGCTGACTGCGCTGCGGCCTGTCGCCGCCGGCGGGCTGCGCGAAGACAGTTCCCCGATCGTCCCGCTAAACGCTCAGGAATCGGTCACGGGCGCGCTCCGCGTGAAGTTTCCCTCCGAGCTGGTCTACGATATCTCCGGCCGCGGCTTCACCGGCTTTGAGGGCATACCCTTTTTCGAGAACAAGCCGCTCATTCAGGGCGAAGGCGTATCCGGCCGTTTCTTCGTCTTCGATCGGAAGCCGAGCGTCGATCGGCTCGCGCCACCCGCTCCGGAGACGCCCGTGCCGGCACTGCCCGTACTCAAGACATCGGCGGAAGCGGTCGACCGCGTCTACCGTTATCTACTCGGCCGCGCCCCGTTACCCGCGGAACGTGCAGCCGGCATCGCCGCAATGACCGACCACTCTCATCCCGGCCGCCCCAGCGCGGCGGGCCTGGCCGATCTGCTTTGGTCCGTGATCATGAGCCCCGAGTTTCAGTTCATTCGTTAGAGGTATCGCCATGCACAGAGATTCCGAAACCAACCTCACCGCCGAAGAGTTCGCCATCGCCGCGAAGATCAGCCGCCGCGGCTTTATGGGCAGAGGCGCAACGGCCGCGGCCACGCTGGCTGCGCTCATCGGCTCCGAGCCTGAGTTAGTCCGCGCCGACGCGCCGCTACCCACCGCGGATTCCGTCATCCTTCTTTGGATGGCCGGGGGCATGGCCTCCACCGAGACCTTCGACCCCAAGCGCTACACCCCGTTCGCCCCCGGCGTCCGCACCAGCGAAGTTCTCAGCACCTTCCCCGCAATCGACACCGCAGTCGACCACATCAAGTTCTCCCAAGGCCTCGAATCCATCGCCAAAGTGATCGACCGCGGCGCGCTCATCCGCACCTTTCAAGCTGCCGATCTCGGCTTCATTCTCCACTCCCGCCACCAGTTCCACTGGCATACGGGTTATATTCCGCCGCAACCGATGGCAGTGCCGCATATCGGCGCGGTGATCTCGAAGACCCTCGGCCCGCGCGTCGACACCATGCCCCCGTTCATTTCGATCGGCCAGAACCTCGAGATCGGCGGGGAATCGGCGGCTTTGAAATCGTTCCATACCGCCGGTTTTCTGGGCAGCGAATACGGTCCCGTTCTGCTTGCCGATCCCCAGGACGCGGCATCGGCGGTGCGTCCGCCTTCCGACCTGGGCGGCGCGCGCTTCGTGAGCCGCCGCAAACTTTATGAGAAGGTGCTCGCCAATCAGCCCGTCTATCAGTTCGCCGGCGATCGCCAACGGCGCAGTCTGCTGCGCTCTCTCGATGCGGCGGACCGTCTGTTGACCTCGCCTTCGGCCAAAGCCTTCGACCTCTCTCTCGAAGCCAGGGACAAATTCGACGCCTATAATACCAGCCGTTTCGGACAAGGTTGTCTGCTGGCGCGACGGCTGGTGGAATCCGGCGCCCGATATGTGGAAGTGACCAGCGAATACATTCCCTTCCGCTGGTGGGACAGCCACCAGGACGGCCATTCACGCGCGGAGACGATGAAGAAGGTCATCGATGGCCCGGTGGCGCAGCTGATTCTCGATCTCGAAGAACGCGGCCTGCTCAAACGCACCCTAGTGGTTCTGGCCAGCGAATTCAGCCGCGATGCCGTAACTGAGGGCAAGGTCGGCAAAGAGGTGAAGGATCAGTCGAACACGCCCGACGTCATGACGCTTCCCGCGCACTACGGCATGCACCGCCATTTCACCGCCGCCGGTTCGGTCCTCATGTTCGGCGGCGGAATAAAAAGAGGGTTCGTCTACGGCAAAACCGCCGACGAGCGGCCCTGCACCACCATCGAGAATCCGCTGCCGGTGGAAGACCTTCACGCCACCATTTATCGCGCGTTGGGCATCGCGCCCGATCAGTACTTCCTGAACGAGAAGCGCCCAGTCTATGTCACCAAGGACGGCAAGGGCAGGCCCGCCGCCGAGCTTTACGCGTAACGCGCGCGGGCAGTAATCGCAGCCATTGCTCGACGGGGTTCTGAACGAGCCGATGATGCTTGCCGAACGCGGGCCGGAAGTATTGTGGGAAATGAGGATTTGGCGGCCAACAATGGCTTCGCCGGACAGAAGCCGGCTTGCGTGGAGTAATCCGGCCACTTCCTCGAACGGTGCGAGGCAGCGGCCAACTCCCGCAACGCGCCCAACCTGTAAATCGTCTTCTTCATCGCGGCATACTTGGCGACCCTGTTTCCATCGCGTTGTTCCACCTCGCGGCAGTGCCTGAAAAATGTGACGTCCTTGACCGTGGTTTCGATCCTCGGGATCTGTCCAAACTTGTCGTACATCTTGATGGAAACCGTCTCCATGCTATGCCGGATTCGCGTCCCTTCGATCCGCGTGTTGTACCGATTTCCCATCTCCCCTTGATAATTCCCGTTAAGCTTCTTGCCCAAAAACGTGGCGATATCCTTCGGCTTGACTGTGTGGATCGCCGTCCGTACCCAATCCCCATACATCCCTTGCTGATCCCCTTGGCGCTGAAATACCACGTCGGTCGCATACTCGACCGTGTCCAGCGTCCAGTTGCGGCTCTCTTCAAACTGCTGCGGCACGGGACAAAACTGCTTGACCATTGCTCCAATTTGGCGTGCATCTTGGCCACCTCAAAACCATCCGCGAGTTCCTGCGCCTTCTCCCAGTCCCCCATCTGCACAAACGCATTGTCCGGCAAATGATTCTCTATGCCCGCCTTGTGCGGCGAGCCCTTCGGCATGCTGCTTGAGGGCTTCGGTCGCAGGACCCGCCCACTTGATGAAAATCGAAGATCTTGATGCCCCGCGCCGTCAGGTATCGCGTCATGCCGTCGGCGTAGCTAAAAACCCCGATCCGCCCTTGCAGAATAAGCCGGTCGACGCAAGACGGCACGCCGGCAATCTCATCTCGGTATCGTTCCGCCAGTTTCATCGTCGACATGATGAGAAAAGGATACGAGAAATGCTGGTTCTGACGCTACACACCGGCCGCATTCTTCTTGGTTCCGGCTTGTCCGGGTTAGGGAGCGGTCATTTTTTCCGGCCTTTCCCGAATTTTCCCGAAACCGTTTAAGCACCATCACGGCTCAACCGAAATCATGCGGCGTTACGGGGCACTGACCGGAACCGGAGCACGCTGCCGCCGGGATCTTCGATTTGCGTCTCGTGAGCTTGCGGGTAGTTGGCCGGCGGTAAGCGGATCATCACCCTCGATCCTGGAACTCCTCATGGAGCGCTTCGATGTCTTCCGCGCCGATCCGGATCCACGCGCCGTGAGTAGCGAGACACGAGAACATCTAGACGCTCGCGGTTGCGGCGGACGGCGCCGCGGCGAATCAGCGGTAGACCGCACAGCCGCGCGCTTCGAGACTTGCGGCCCACGCAGGCAGCGCCAGCGTAGTCACCCGCCGCAAGTCGAGTTTCTCCAGCCGCGGCAGGGCTGCGATGGCGGCCGGCAAGTGCGTCAACGGGTTGCCGCGCAGATCCATTTGCCGCAGTTCCCGCAGCGCTCCGATCGAATCGGGCAGCGACGTCAGTTGGTTGTTTCTCAGGTGCAGCTCTCGCAAGCGCGACAAGCGCCCGATAGACTCGGGGAGCGACGCCAGCCGATTGCAGCTTGCCCTAAGCTCGATCAGGCTCGCCATGCCGCAAACAGATTCAGGCAGCGCTTCGAAGGCGTTCTCGCCGATGTTCAGGTAGCGCAACCTTGTCAGCCGCCCGAGAGACGGCGGCAGCGAGCTTAACCGATTGTCGTGAAGATAGAGAAAATCGGTGAGACCGTCGAGGCCGGCCAATGCATCGGGTACGCGCGTCAACCGGTTGTGTCCGAGATCGAGCATACGAAGCCTTTTCAGACAGCCAACCTGTTCGGACACTTCGGACAGCTCGTTGTCGGCCAAGACCAGGGTTTCGAGCTCGGTTAGCGCCCAAATCGACTCTGGCACATTACCGAGCCGCTTCTTCCAAAGGTTCAAGTGCGCCGCGGCGGTGTTGTAGGACAGGCCTCCTGGCCGGTCGCGGCCAAGCCTCAAGGCTTCCGTCATGAACGCGATACTAGCGCAAATCGTAGACTTGTAGAGCATGGCGAAGATACGAATCGTCCCCGCGACTGAACGGGACCTCCCTGTAATCCTGGATATGATTCGTGCCCTGGCGGACTATGAGAAACTCGCCCATCAGGTGACGGCGACCGAAGAACAACTGCGCGAGACATTATTCGGCAATAAGCCCGCAGCCGAGGTGCTGTTGGCGAATGGCGAGCGGGAATGCGCGGGCTTTGCCGTGTTCTTCGCGACCTATTCCACGTTTCTGGCCCAGCCAGGACTCTATTTGGAGGACCTGTACGTCAAGCCTCACCTGCGCGGCCATGGAATCGGGTTGGCGCTGCTGCAGCGCCTGGCGGGAATTGCGACTGAGCGCGGCTGCGGCAGGGTGGAGTGGGGAGTGCTCAACTGGAACCAGCCATCCATCGAGTTCTATAAAAAACTGGGCGCCGTGCCGATGGATCAGTGGACAAAATACCGGCTCACCGGGGGAGCGCTGGAAAGGCTCGCGTATCGGGACGCTGGATAGGTGTCCGGTCTCGAAAGGGCTTACGCTGAACGCGTGTCCTTTGCGCCCGGACGATGGCCTGCCCAGCCCTTCAGTTTTCCCAGGCGCGCTTGGGAACGCCGCCGTCGCGGTCTTGCACGCGGTCGTACAGATAGAGAGTCGATACCGTGCCCAGCGCTTCGTTGTAAAGGCTGGTCTGTCCGAGCCCCTGCTTCAAATCTTCCTCGAAGTCGTGCAAGGCTTTTAGATCGTCGGCGAGCGCGGGTTTCTTCTTGCCGCCGGGCGTTTGGAACCACTTCTGATAGCCGCCATCCACCAGCACTCCGATTTCGGATCCCATCAGGATGCCGGCGCGTCCGCTGACGTCGGCCATGGCGTTGCTCTCTCTGATGTCCACCGCGCAAACCCCGCGAACGACGCGAGAGGCGCCGCCTGGAAGGGACGCGACGGTGAAACCCGCCTGGCGAAGGTTCTCGAGGCGATCGGAGAAGGTAACGGTTTTCGGGCGCTCGCGGCGAAAGAACATAAGCCTCATTATAGCCTTGACTGAACCTCTTGCCGCGTCAGGGGATTGTCGACACTCAGTGCCGTAATTCGCTCCCTCAAAAGCTCCTGGCCTGTCGATGCAATTAGCTGGGCGCCTGACAGTTTTGTGGACCGGCGTCCCGACCGGGCGTCGCCCCTTGGACGCGATCGATTCATCGATCCAGCGGGTCACTGAACTGCCCCTGTAATCCGGCGCCTCCACGGAGCTCGGAATCGTTGCAAATCTTGCGCCAGGATGGCGATTTCTTGCGACATCGCGATCTTTGCCGGCATAGCCCGGGAAACCGCCGTGACAGAATACGAGGCGGAGATAGTCTATGAAGAAGAGATTATGGGGCTCGTTGAGGAGTTCGGGTCGGCTCGCGGGTCTGGTAATGCGATTTCGTACGGAGCACCGCCGCTGATATTGGCTTTGTGATAGTGGTCCGGCGCTGTGGAGATGCGGCCCTCTTCGGCGATTTCGTCGCCACACTCCCGCGGCAGTGCTTCCAAGGAAAAGACTGCCAGGGGGTCGGCTTGCGGCGAGATGGCGTCGTGATCGCCAATCAGGTCCGCTTCACCAACGATCTCGTAGAAGGCCATAGGGACAACGGCAAACTGCCGCCAGTGCGTGGTGTCTGCCTCAGCGGCCCGCACAGAGCCCTATTCACCTCAACTACGCACTGCTCGTGCACGCATCGCTCCTGAAATTTGGAAGGAGATCACAAATCAAAACCCGCAGGCCGCAATAACCGCCGGAATATCGGGTTCGGCCGCAGCCGGTCGTAAATCGGAGAAACGGCAGCGGCGGCTAAGTAAGGCTCATGTTCGTCAAGCGCGGTTTGCAACCATTGCAGGCAGCGGTCGACATCGCCCAGGCCCAGCCACGTGTAGGCAATCGGGAGGGCCGGACCGTAAGATGCGGTCGCGACGGGCAGTCAGGTCCGCGATTACGTCGCGAACTTCCGCGGTGTGCCCTAGCGTGCCCCCTAGCGTGCCTGCGATATATCCGAATCCGCCCTCGCAAAAAAGCAGGCCACGCCCCAATTCCTTGGCCTTCCGCATCATCGTCCAGGCTTCTTCCGTATGGCCCGTTGCCGGCAGAGCCGACGCCAGGTATGCACATGGCGGCTGGAAATCCGGTGCCAGGTCAATTGCCGCTCGCGCGCTCTGTGAATGGCACCGTCGTAGCGTCGGGCGTAGTAGGCCACTCTTCACGTCCTCCAACCCCAGCCTCCGAATCTGCGATGATCCCCAGTTCAAGGAATTCGCTCCATAAATTCAACAACTTACGCATATTTCCTAGCACCCATGCTGTACCATAGTACTGATAGCCATGTCTTCGCAAAAAACCACCCAGTCCGCCCACACCAATCGCCGTTCACCGCTAATCGCAAATCGCCACCGTTCCCGCGAAATCCCGCATCCCGCCCGTGCCCGCCGCTTGACCCTCATAAATCAATGCGCCCTTCCTGACAGCCCCTCCGGCATCCCCGGCATACTAAACGAGCCCAGTCCCATTTTCGAACACTTCGCCCCGCCAACACGGCACCTGTTCCCAGCCAATGCCCGCCACACCCCGAGCCGGACCGCGTCACACTCCATCCAATTTCCTCCCCCACAACCCACACAATATAAAGGAAGATCCTCCGCGTCTCGGCGTCTCAGCGTCAAAAAGCACCCCCCAGCCACCCGCCCAACCACGATATGCCAAACGACCCTAGTCCCACTTTCGGACACTCACCCACCCCAAGGCAAACCAAATCCGAGACGCATTCTCCGCTACCTCTGCCGTTGCCTTTGACGTCATCCCCGTCAAGAACTCCGAAACTCCGCGTGATCTCCAAATCTCCGCGCCTCCGCGTTGAATACCCACTCCCGGTTGAAGCCCCACCCGCCGCCCTTCCCACACGCCGCCCGCGCCCGCCTCTTCGAATTGTATTTACCCTGTAAACTCCTCTATACTAGGTAGATCCGGTTCGTTTCGGGTGAGGTGTCTGAAGTCTTGGCCTCTGCTACAGGCCAGACCCCGTCGAAGGCCGTATAATTCCAAGTTGAATCAGGAGATTGACTCTACATGCTTTCCCTTTCGTCCGGCGCCGGACGGTTTACCGGCCGTTGCGCGCCGGTGGTGCGCGTTCTACTGACGCTGCTCACGCTGGCTATACTAGCCGCGCCTTTGATGGCTCAGGAACAGGCGGGAGGCGAAGTCAACCTCAAACTGCCCGATCTCGATCAAGCGACTTTTCTCGGCGGAATCGGCGGCCGCACGCTGCTCATGGGCGGACTCGCCATCAGCGCGCTCGGCTTGGTCTTCGGGCTGATGATTTTCGTCCGGCTCAAGAATATGGCGGTGCATTCCTCCATGCGTGAAGTCTCCGAGCTGATCTACGAAACCTGCAAAACCTACCTCGCCACGCAAGCCAAATTCCTCATGGTGCTTGAGCTCTTCATCGCCGTCATCATCGTCTTCTACTTTGGGTTCCTGCTGTCCCTCGAAGCGTATAAAGTGGCCATCATTCTGCTCTTCAGCGTGGTTGGCATCTCGGGCAGCTTCGCCGTGGCGGCGTTCGGCATGCGCGTCAACACCTTCGCGAATTCGCGCACCGCCTTCGCCTCGCTCACCGGCAAAGCCTTTCCGTGTTACGACATTCCCCTGCAAGCCGGCATGAGCATCGGCATGTTGCTGGTTTCCGTGGAGCTGCTCATCATGCTCTTCATCCTGCTCTTCGTTCCGGGCGATCTCGCCGGTTCCTGCTTCATTGGATTCGCTATCGGCGAATCGCTGGGCGCCGCGGCGTTGCGCGTGGCGGGCGGCATCTTCACCAAGATCGCCGACATCGGCTCCGACCTGATGAAGATCGTTTTCAAGATCAAGGAAGACGACGTCCGCAACCCCGGCGTGATCGCGGATTGCACCGGCGATAATGCGGGCGATTCCGTGGGACCCTCGGCCGACGGCTTCGAAACCTACGGCGTGACGGGCGTCGCGCTCATCACCTTCATCCTTCTGGCCGTGCCCGACGACACCGTGAAGGTGCAGCTGCTGGTGTGGATCTTCGCCATGCGCGTCATGATGGTGATCTCATCCGGCATCGGTTACTTCATCAACGCCGCCATCGCCAAGTCGCGCTACAGCCAGCTTCCCAAGATGAATTTCGAAGCGCCGCTCACCACCCTGGTATGGCTCACGTCCATTCTCTCCATCGTGCTCACCTACATCGTCAGCGCCAAGATGATTCCGACCCTCGGCGGCGACGATTCGCTGTGGTGGAAGCTTTCCACCGTGATCAGTTGCGGCACGCTCGCCGGCGCGCTGATTCCCGAGCTGGTCAAAGTCTTCACGTCCACAAATTCGCGCCATGTGCGTGAAATCGTCACCAGCTCGCGCGAGGGCGGCGCTTCGCTGAACATCCTTTCCGGCCTTGTCGCCGGCAACTTTGGCGCATACTGGCTCGGCATGACTATGATGGCCCTCATGGCGGTGGCTTACGCCGTGAGCACCACCGGTCTTGGAATCCTGATGATCAACGGTCATCCGGAAGCCGCCGCGGTGTTCGCCTTCGGTCTGGTGGCCTTCGGATTCCTCGGCATGGGGCCGGTGACTATTGCCGTGGATAGCTACGGCCCGGTCACTGACAACGCACAATCCGTCTACGAATTGTCCATGATCGAGACGCTGCCGAATATCGAGGCCGATATTCAAAAGAACTTCGGTTTCAAACCGGAATTCGAGCGCGCCAAAGAGAACCTCGAAGAGAACGACGGCGCGGGTAACACCTTCAAAGCCACCTCGAAGCCGGTGCTCATCGGCACGGCGGTAGTGGGCGCTACCACTATGATTTTCTCCACCATTGTGGCGCTGACTCACGGCCTCAGTATGAATATGGAGAAGCTGTCGCTGATGCACGCGCCCTTCCTGCTGGGTCTCATCTCGGGCGGCGCGGTGATCTATTGGTTCACCGGCGCCAGCATCCAGGCGGTGACCACCGGCGCCTACCGCGCCGTGGAGTTCATCAAGGCCAACATCAAGCTGGAAAGCAGCGAAAAGGCCTCCGTAGCCGATTCGAAAAAGGTGGTCGGCATCTGCACCCTGTACGCGCAAAAGGGCATGTTGAATATTTTCCTCACGGTGTTCTTCGCCACTTTGGCCTTCGCGTTTATCGAGCCGTTTTTCTTCATCGGATATCTGATGTCCATCGCGCTCTTCGGTCTGTATCAGGCGCTCTTCATGGCGAATGCCGGCGGCGCGTGGGACAACGCCAAAAAGGTGGTGGAAACCGAGCTGCGCGCCAAGGGCACGCCGCTGCACGATGCGACGGTAGTGGGCGATACGGTGGGCGATCCATTCAAAGACACCAGCTCGGTGGCGCTCAACCCCATCATCAAATTCACCACCCTGTTTGGACTGCTGGCGGTTTCGCTGGCGGTCGATCTGACGCAGAAACAGGGCGCGAATTTCACCAACATTCTGGCGGCCGTGTTCTTCGCAATTTCGGTATTCTTCGTATATCGCAGCTTTTACGGCATGCGAATTGAGACTGATGCAAAGTAACCACACGTGGCGCACTCATGTGAACGCGCTTTTGTCCGCGGCCTGCTTAGTCTTAGTGGGGCAGCCAATCGTGGCTGCAGCCGGCTTTCAGCCGGCTCTCTTCGCTTGCGCACCCGCCGGTTTCCGCCGCAAGAGGCGCTCCCGAAAGGGGGGTTGTCTGTCGCTCGTGTGAACGCGCTTCTGCCCCGCGCCAACACGCGTCGAGATGCGCCTCGACACGGCTCTCATCCCAAGATGGCTGGGCTCATTCAGCGGCGTCTGCGGCCTTCGTCGTCCATTCGGGCTGCGGAGATTAGTTCGATGGTTATTCGATGGTCACATCCGTCATGTGTTGCCCGGCACTGAGAGTCACCGTGTCGAGCGCATGGAGCCCGCTGTAGCCGCCATGTTCGGCCCTCGGCGTGTAACGCGGGATTGAGGCCCTGAAACGAGACCCTTACCCGAGACATCCGATGTAGCTTCGTCCCAGTCGGCCTGCGGGGGCTGATTCGGGAGCGCTTGGATCCGCAGCCCCACCAGGAGTCCCGCAGCGGTCCGGCGACTGCGACGACGCAGATAACCACTGCCAGCAAAGTGCCACCATCGAGCGCTCTCACCGATGGAGACAATGCCCAGTCCCGCCCCGCCCATGACTGCCGCGCCGAATCAGGCGCCCGCGAGGCGCCTCGGTGCGGCCCGCGTGAGAACGGCTACGACGGCCAGGATGGCCGGATACAGGCAGCTAAAGAGGTAGAGTTGTTTGAATCGTCAATGTCGAGTTTATATCACGCCTGAAGGTTTCATCGGTTCCGTGCATGGCGGGATACGACGGGAAACGGTCTGTTCCTCATCGCGTCGCTCAGCCCACGGGAGCAGCCAACCAGTCGGTCCTCGCCGATCCTCATTCGCCCCAAATCGCCAATCGCCACGGTTCCCGCCAGGCTCCTCGGAAACTCGCCTACAAGGCTATTATTTTCAGTGGGCACTGTCG
>PLDF01000465.1 GCA_003135055.1 Bryobacterales bacterium
CCTCGCCCACCGCCAAGTCCCGCGATCGCCGGCGCTCCACCGACGCCCTGACACTTGTGGCTGCTATGCGCATCGGAGCCGATTTCAGCGTAGGTGCGTCCCAGCAACGGGTCAAAAGTCCCTGTGCTCACCGGCGTCAATTTTGCGGCCTCGGCGGGCTGTGATCCGCCGCCGCGTCCACCTCTGGCGCCGCCCGCGTCGCCGCGAAAAACCTCCGCGCCGGCGTAGTATAGCTTCTTCGGCTGCCAGGGCCGCAAGCCTTCCTGCAGTTGTTCGGGATACATGGAAGGGTCGCCCGCCGCGCGGAACGATTCGCGAAC
This sequence comes from Bryobacterales bacterium, assembly GCA_003135055.1. Classification (GTDB taxonomy): domain Bacteria; phylum Acidobacteriota; class Terriglobia; order Bryobacterales; family Bryobacteraceae; genus PALSA-243. Next base: position 321 of record PLDF01000465.1, read on the forward strand.
CAGCACCGTGGCGGCTTCATGCGCGCGGTCGCCGCCGCGTCCCTGAATATTCATGGCGACGATGACGTCGGGACGGAGCATGCGCCACAGCCGGACGTAGTCGCCGACAATATCCTTGCGGCCCCACTTGTCCATGGTTTCGTCCGGGTCGAACGAGTAGTGGAAGTTGATCGCGCGAGTGAAGTACTGCTCGGCGCCGTCGATGCGGTGCGCCGAGAGCAGCTCGGCGGTGCGCAGCACGGCGAGGTCGCGGAACAGCTCGGGGCCGATTTCGTTCTGCCCGCTGTCGCCGCGATTATTCTGCACGTCGATGACGCGCAGGCCCATGCCGTAGCCGAAGAACGTGAACAGCGCGTTGGTCTCGTCGTCCGGGTGCGCGGGGGCCTGCAGGAACGTGCCCGAGACGCTTAACTTGCGTAGCGCCAGGCCGAGCCCGATGTGGCCGGCGCTCTGCGACACCCGCGAGAAGCTCATGCGGTTCTGAGCCAGGACCCGGACATAATTCGGCGGCGCCAACATGACGATGAGGCCAACCATGATGGCGCTCAGCCCAAGAACCAACATCGATCGAAGAAGCAGACCGGGCTGTCCCTTGCGGTTCCCCGATCTTCGAGCAGTACGCTTGACGTTCAGACGCATGTGAGGAATTTACACTCCTGCCAACAGAATACTCGCGGAAAGGCCGCCAGACAAGAGGAGAGGGAAGTTTTTAAAGAATCCGCTAAAATTGGGGCGTCCACGCGCCGGCGCCAAGTGGGGAATTCGGCCGCGTATCGATCCCCTGCCCTGCGTTCGCATAGCGATAAGACCATAACACCGTCAGGGTTCACAGGCTGGCGAGGCATGTGCCGCCATCCGGAAGGCCGCCGGAAACTTTTGCTCCGTTCATAAAAAAGCCGGGAGCCCGGCTATTGACAACGGAGACCTCCAGGAGTATAACCGTGCCATGGGTCTTGGAAAAGCTTGCATAAATGCGCCAATTTACGCGTTCCTGGCCATTGTCGCCGTTACGCTGATCTTCACGCCGGCTTCCGTCGCGCAAGTCGTGTCCGCAACTCTAACCGGAACCGTGACCGATTCCTCGGGCGCAACCGTGCCCGGCGCCACGGTGACGGCGACCGAGACGAGCACCGGCGTGAGCCGCACCACGCAGACCAGCGCCGAAGGCGTGTACACGCTGCCCTTCCTGGCCCCCGGGACTTACAAGGTGGAGGTAGATAAAGCAGGTTTCAAGAAATTCAGCGAAGCCAATTTCGAGCTGGATGTTTCGTCGGTCGGCCGCGTGAACGCGACGTTGACGCCGGGCAGCCAGTCGGAGACTGTACAGGTCACCAGCGAAGCGCCGCTCTTGCAGGTGGAAAGCGCCGATGTTTCAAAGGAACTCGATGCCGTCACGGCGAATGAGTTGCCCCTACAAAACCGCAGTGTGCAGTCCATGGCGGGCCTCATCGCGGGCACCACGCTCCCGGCCCTCTATAGTTCCGGCGCCGGCATTCTGGAAAACGTTCAACAAAGTTATATGTTTAACGCCAATGGCAATATTATCGACGCCAACGTCACCATGGTGGATGGTATCGGGAATCGGGACGATGCTTTGGGTTTGACCCTCTACAATCCGGCCAACGAAGACGTGGCCGAGGTGCACATTATCACCGACGCCTATAGCGCGGAATTCGGCTCGGTGGGCGGCGCGGTGGTCAACATTATCACCAAAGGCGGAACCAACCAGTTGCACGGGTCGCTTTTCGAGTTCAATTCGACCGCGGCCTTGGCCGCGCGCAACGTCTTCAACCAGGCGCCGCTGCCCAAGCCAGCCTTGGTAAACAACGATTTCGGCGGCACCGTGGGCGGTCCCATCCGCAAGAATAAGACGTTCTTCTTCTTCAGCTACGAAGGCCGGAGGGACGACTCCAAGACCGAGGCTACGTACACGACGGCGCAGTCCGCCTGGCTCACGGGGAACTTCAGCGCCGTGCCCACCCTGGCGCTTTACGATCCGCTTACGGGCAATCAAAGCAATGGAGAAGGCCGTACGCTATTTCCCAATAACGTCATACCGGCCAATCGAATCAACCCGGTCTCGCAGAAACTGCTCGGCTATCTCCCCGCCCCCAACGTGGTCGTTGCCGGCGCCGCGGCTTTCACTTCCAACTACGTTGGTCCGACGCCTAGCTCCTACAACACCAATGGCATCGACGGGCGCGTCGATCACAACTTCAACGACAGGAACAAGGTCACCGTCAAGTTCGATACAACTCCTGCCAACGTGGCACAAGGCGGAGGCGGCATCCTTGGCGGGACGCCCGTCGGCTCGGACCTTCACTCTAAGGGTCATACCATCACGGTTGCCGTTACCTACACCCACACATTCAGCCCAACCCTGTTTACCGAAGCCCGTGTGAATTTGAACCGCTGGGTAAACCAAATATCCTGCAACGACACTACCGTCACCAACGCGCAGTTGGGCGTTATCGATCCCAACCCGGATCAAATTTCCACGGCAGGCCCCGCAGAATTTTCGACGGGCTTGGTTACCTATGGGGATAACTATGAATGCCCGACGCTCGACCGCGATACCCTATTCCCCATGTCGAACACATGGACCAAGAGCTTCGGCAGGCACTCCTTGAAGTGGGGAGGGGATTTCCAGCGTACGCGCAACGACCGCTACCAGGCGCAGGGCACCGCCGTCGGCGGGCCTCGTGGGGAATTCTATTTTGCGGCTACCACCACCGAAAATTATACAGGCACCGCCGGTTCTCCGTTGGGCACTTATGGGTCCACGGTGAATCCCTTCGCCGCGTTTCTGTTGGGCGACGCTGCCGAGTCCGCCCGTTCACAGATTTTATTGAGCCCCACCGTGCGGCAAAGCCACTATGACGCCTATATCCAGGATGCCTACAAGGTAACGCCAAAACTGACCATCAATTTCGGTGTTCGCTTTGACTTCTACGAGGCCGTGAAAGTGAGGTATGCGGGTGGCGCTTCCAACTTCAATCCCTTTAACAACACCCTGCTGGTTGCCGGCTATGGCGATATCAGCCTCAGCGACGGCGTAGACTCTAAGCCCGGTTACTTTGCTCCCCGCCTGGGCATCGCTTACAGCTTGGGCCCAAAGACCGCGTTGCGCGTGGGCTATGCCATCAGTTATTGGGAGCAACGTTTTGGCTGGACCGGAGGCTCGCTGAATAACAATGCTCCGGTGGTCTATAACCAGTCGCTGGGCACCACCAGCCAGTACACCATCGCGACCTCAAATTACAGTATCGTGCCGGTCCAGTATCTTCAGATTCCCGCCAATGGCATCATCAATCCCGCGCCGAGTGAGGGTTTTTACTATATGCCCTCGCATATGAACCTCCCCGAGGTTTATAGCTGGAACTTTACGTTGCAGCACCAGATTACTCCTACCTTGGTCGTCGATGCGGGATGGGTGGGTAATCAAGGGCGCAATGATCCCTACTCCTATAACCTTAATCAAGGGCTCCCGGGCGCCGGGCCAACGGCTGAAATCGAGAACTTGGAATACGGCCGCACCGCCTCCACTACCATTCGCGCTTACGGCGTCAACAGCAACTTTAATTCGCTCCAGGTGAACGCCAGAAAGCAGTGGTCCAAGGGGTTCCACGTGACCGTCGCCTATACATTCGCCAAGTGGCTGGATACCACCGCGGAAGATGGCGGATTCCTGAATCCCGCTAATTACCGCCAGACCTATGGCCCCGACGGCTTGAATTCGAAGCACACGATCATCATCAACCACGTTTACGAATTGCCGTTTGGAAAGGGTCACAGCCTCTTAGGCAACGGCGGAGCGGCTGCGTCGATTCTGGGCGGCTGGCAATTCAGCGGCGTCTTCCGGTATTACTCAGGGAACTATCTCACAGTGGGCGCGCCCACTACCAATGCCAATTGCGCATCGTGTTCCGTGACTTCCGAGATTCTGGGCGCGCCGGTTTATCCAGGCCTGTATGGGCCCGGCCAGCTTTATCTTTCCGAGTCGGCATTTGGCCAGGAGCCGGTCGGCACGCGCGGAAACTCCGGCCGCGACAACGTCCTCGGCCCTGGTCAGACCGTCTACGACGGCAACCTCGTTCGCAAGTTCCACATCAAGGAAAAAGTGACTGCGGAATTCCGGTTTGAGGCGACGAATGTAACCAACCATCCGCACTGGGGCAATCCCAGCGCCACCGTCAACTCGGCAACGTTCGGACAAATCACCACGGCCAGCAATCCACGGCAGGCATTGGTCGCGATGCGCCTGGTATTCTGACGCGCATTGTAAAGCTGAAGAATTGCACCACCATGGAATGTAAGAATGAAAATAGGACCCCTTGATGCACAATAGAAAATTAACAGATGTTTCGAGACCGGCAAGCCGCGAGAGGCGCTCCCGCTGGCTAATCACTCTACTGGCAGGCGCTGGTTTCGCGACTATGGCGTTCTTGACGATGGCGCCGGATTATCTTCCGGTACACGCGCAGAACCGCATGACCTTCTCGAAGGCGTCGACGAGCGACGGACACATTGCGCTCGGCCTGGCCCTGCGCAAGCTCAGCGTCTCGGGCACTTTCCTGCAGGCGCCCGCCCATCCCGACGACGAAACCAACGCGCTCTTCACGTATTTCGGATACGGCATGGGCCTGCGCGCGATCGACGTGCAGAATAACCGCGGCGATGGCGGCCAGAACGAAATCGGTCCCGAGCTGTTCCGGGATATCGCCGTCCTGCGAACCTCCGAGCTGCTTTCGGCGCACCGCATCGATGGCGCCGAGCAGTACTTCACGCGCGCCATAGACTACGGCTACTCGTTCGACCCCGAGGAAGTGATTGGCAAGTGGGGCCGCAAGGATATCGTCGGCGACTACGTCCGGCTCTGGCGTACGCTCCGTCCCGACGTCATCATCACCATGAACATTCAGGGCCGCGGCGGAGACCGCGCGCACGAGGCCACGACGGTGCTGGTGCGTGAATCGTTCCGTGCGGCCGGCGATCCTTCGATGTATCCCGAACAAATCCAGCAGGGGCTCAGACCGTGGCAACCGAAGAAGCTGTACTTTTCCGGGGCGTTGGCGGTTCCGGGCGCGGCGCCGGTGGCCGGCGGCAGAGGCGGTGGACGTGGCGGCGGAGCGGCGCAGGGGGCGGATGCCGCGAAACTTACGCCCGTCGCCACGGATGGGTATGACGCGTTGTTGGGCCGGACCTA
>PLDF01000165.1 GCA_003135055.1 Bryobacterales bacterium
CACTTCTATGTCGCGCACCCCAAGGGATTTCTTCAAGCAGTCGGCATCTATGCTCCAATCAATGATAAAATTCAAAAAATCTATGAGGATCGAGCGTTTTACCCTTTCCCTCTTCGCCGCAGGCCTCTGCTTCGCGCAGTCCAAGCCGGTCCCGGACGACGAATTCGCCCGCCTGGTCAAGGAATGGACCACCAAACCGGAGTTCATGACTCCACTGGTGGACCACCTGCCGAAGGTCGCGGGCGTCCCAAGTCCCAAGGACGTGCTGGGTTATTACGCCGGCGCGCCCAAGAAGCTGACTAATACCGATGGCTTGGCGCGCTACTATCGCGCACTGGCCGCCGCCTCGCCGCGCGTCAAGGTTTTCGAAGCGGGCCTCACGGATGAAGGGCGGCAATGCCTGGTGATCGCGGTCGCAGACGAGAATACCATCCGTAATCTCGATACTTACAAGGGATATCTGGCAAAGCTCGCCGATCCGCGCGGGCTGACCGATGCCGGGGCCAAGACCATCATCGCGCAAGCCAAACCGATTTACTTTTTCTTCGGCGGGCTGCACTCCGCCGAGACGGGGCCGCCGGAGATGCTCATGGAACTGGCGTATCGTATCGCTACGGAGGATTCGCCGCTGATCGAGCAGATCCGCAACAACGTCATCGTCATGATGACGGCAGTCGCCGAGCCGGACGGGCGCGACCGCTATGTCGATTGGTATTACAAGTACAAGATTTCCGAGGAGACGGAAGCCGATAACATGGGCGGGCCGCCTTACTGGGGTAAGTATATCTACCACGACAATAATCGCGACATCAATTACTCGCAAGTCACCATGACTAACTGGCTGAAATTCTACCTGCAATGGCATCCGCCCATCATGCACGATCTGCACGAATCCGAGCCCTTCCTCTATACCTTCAGCGGGCAGGCGCCGCAGAATCCCACGCTCGACCCCATCCTTTACGCCGAAATGCCGATGATGGCGGACTTCGAAATGAGTAAGATGATCGGTTGGGGCGTGCCCGGCGTGTGGACGCACGCGTTTGTGGATATGTGGGCGCCGGGATATCTGGGATTCATGTCGTCTAACCACAACGGCATGATGCGCATGTATGAGACTTTCGGCAACGGCGGCGCCAATACCATGAAGCGCACGGTGACTGGCGGCGGACGCGGAGGCGAAGAAGGCCCGGGAGGCAGCATGACTTCGCGCGAATGGTACCGGCCGCTGCCGCCCTATCGCGACGTGGTGTGGTCGATGCGCAATAACACCAACTATATGGAATCGGCGATCTTGTCGGCGCTTGAATTCACTTCGAGTTTCCCGAAGACGGTGCTCGAGAATTTCTACGACAAGAGCCGCAACTCGATTCAATCGGGCAAGACCGAAGCGCCGTTCGGCTACGTATTGCCGGCGGGGCAGAGAGATATGACGCGGGTGGCGTTCATCGTGAACGTACTGCGCACGCAGGGCATCGAGGTGGGCCGCGCCACGGGCGAAGTGAAGCTCGGCGAGGGGACATTCCCCGCCGGCTCGCTGATTGTGAAGCGCGATCAGCCGTACGGGCGTCTGGCGAAAATCCTTCTCGAGAAGCAGAACTTCCCCGACCCGAATCTGCGCACCTATGACGACACCGCGTGGACCATGGGCATGATGAGCCATGCCGAAGTGCGCGAAATCGCCGATAAGCGCATTCTCGATGTGCCCGTGCAGCCGGTGGATACGCTCACGGTCGCGGGCGCGGTGAAGGGCGATGGGCCGGTGACGGCGGTGCTTCACAACGGCGCGAACTCGCTGATCACGCTGCGATACAGGCTGAAGGACCTCAAGTTCGAGGCCGTGGAGCAGGCGTTCCAGTCGGGCGATACGGAGATTCCCGCGGGGTCGTTGATTGTCGCGTCGAGCCCGCGCGTGAAGAGCGAAATTGAAAAGCTCGGCCTGCAGGCGGTGACCCTGGCGCAGACGCCGGCAGCGCCCAAACACGCGCTCGATCTGCCGCGGTTGGCGGTCTACAGCACGTGGGGCAGCACGCAGGATGTGGGCTGGGTGCGGTATGCGCTCGACCATTTCGAGGTTTCCTACGACCTCATCTATAAGGATCAGGCGCGCAAGGGGCGGCTGCGCGATGCCTACGACGTGATCGTGATTCCCAACGGCGGACGCGGCAGCGCCAAATCGCTGGTGTTCGATATCGAGCCGAAAAACAAGCCTTTGGCGTATGTGAAATCGGCGGAGTTCAAAACGCTGGGCATGTACGGATCGTCCGAAGACATCACCGGCGGCATGGGTCTTGCGGGCGTGGACGAATTCGACAAGTTCGTCAACCAGGGCGGCGTTCTGATCACGCTGGGCGCGGCGAGTTACTTCCCCGCCGAATTCGGCATCACGCGCACGGTGGAAGCGGCGCACCCCACGCCCGCGTTCTATGCGCCGGGGCCCATTGTGCAGATGAGCGTCAGCCGGCCCACGCATCCCATCTTCTACGGGTATACGGAAAAGACGATGCCGGTGCGGTGGGCGGGCGGTCCGCTGTTGCGCGTGCCGCAGACCGGGCGGCGCTGGGTGCTGGCGCAGTTTCCCGGCGGCGACGACTCGGTGATGAGCGGCTTGATGAAGGGCGCTCAGGAGATCCGCGGCCGGCCCGCGATTGTGGACGTGCCCACCGGACAGGGCCGCGTCATTTTGTTCGCGACTAACCCTGCATACCGCTGGCAGAATCTGGGCGAATTCAACATGCTGGCGAATTCGACTCTCAACTTTAACGATTTTCCGGCGCCGCCGAGAGAGTCTGAGATGCCGGCGGACGGGGGCGGGGGCAGAGGCGGACGGCGGGGACAGTAGGGGAGTGGGCTGGTTGCCGGCGCAGTGTTCACGAAGGCAACGCGGCAAAGGAAAAGGCCGCCTGAAAGGCGGCTTGCAGCCAGGATCGGCTGTACCACTGCATAATAGAAGGTCCATGACAGATCCCAAACTCCGCGTGCTGATCCCGGCCGACAAGATTCAGGCGCGCATACGCGAACTCGGCGAGCAGATCTCGCGCGATTACCCGACCGGCAATCTCCACATGATCTGCATCCTCAAAGGCGCCACGTTTTTCATGGCCGATCTGGCGCGCGCCATGACGCGCGGCGTCTTCATCGATTTTATGGGCATTTCCAGTTACGGCAAAGGCAAGAGCAGCTCCGGCGAAGTGCGGGTCACCAAGGATCTCGATATCTCCGTCGAAGGCGCCAATGTGCTGATTGTCGAGGACATTGTGGATAGCGGCGTCACGCTGAATTATCTGATGCACCTGCTCGACCAGCGCAAGCCGCACTCCATCCGCATCGCCGCGCTGCTCGATAAGCCCGAGCGCCGGCTGCGCCCGGTGCACTGCGCCTACGTCGGCTTCAAAATCCCCGACGAATTCGTGGTGGGCTACGGTCTCGATTACGCGGAGCAGTACCGGAATCTGGACGCCATCTGCGTGCTGGAAGAGACCGGCGCCGCGAACGCGCCGGCCGGCTAACGAATCCAATCAACGCCGGCAACTGGCGCCGCGCGCTGCACGCGGCGGGCCCGTAATGGTGCGCTTCTTCCGCCAGCCGGCATCTGCAAGACCAGCGCGGCGCCAAGCTAGAGAATGGGTGTATGGATCGCATGCCCGGATTGTGATTTTCTTCGATTATCGCGCAGCGTCTAGCCCCGTGATCCGGCAGATTGCCCGGCCGCCCCCACGAACGGCCAACCCACCTGTGCTACTCCTATAAAGAGCCTTTTCCATGAAAAAACCGGTGCTGCTGTTCCTAGCCGCGGCCTCTCTCTTCGCCGCGGATTATGCCGCCGAGGGCAAACTGTGGTGGTCGCACATCCAGTTCCTCGCCGATGACAAACTGCAGGGCCGCGACGTGGGCTCAGAGGGCTTTCAAAAGGCCGTGGATTACGTCTCCGCGCAGTTCGAGAGGCTGGGACTCAAGCCGGGCGGCCCGAACGGCTACCAGCAGCCCATCAAGTTCGAAAGGCGCACTCTGATTGCCGATCAATCGAGCCTCGCGCTGATCCGCGACGGCAACGAGATTCCGCTGGCCCTCGGCGCCGACGCCAGCCTGAGCAGCCGCGCCGATCTTGCGCCCTCTCTGGAAGCGCCCATGGTCTTCGTGGGCCACGCCTTCGTCATCCCCGAAGCGCAGTTCGACGATTTGAAGGGTCTCGATCTGCACGGCAAGATCGCGGTCTATATGAGCGCGGGCACGGTCCCCGGAGTGCCGGGCAACCTGATGTCGCACTACCAATCGGCCACCGAGCGCTGGAACGCGCTGAAGCGGGCGGGCGCCATCGGCATCGCCACCGTGCAGGCGCCTCCGCAGGCCGGGCGCGGTGGAAATGGCGCTAACGGCGCAGCCAATCCACTGCAACCGGATAATGCGGATGCCGCCAACGGAGCCGCTGGCGGCGGTGGCGGTGGACGTGGCGGCGGGGGGCGTGGCGCCGCGCCACCTGCGGTGGTCCTGGCCGACGCCGCTCTGGTGGAAACCGGCGGCCAGCAGGTCTCCATCACCATCACCGCGCGCGGCGCGGAGAAGTTTTTCGAAGGCACGGGGCACACGCTCGATGAGCTTCAGAAGCTGGCGAAAGCCAATCAGCCGCTGCCCACATTCGAATTGAAAGGCGCGCTGCGCGCCAAGGCCGCGCTCAAGCGCGAACCCATGGAATCGCAGAACGTGGTTGGCGTGCTGCCCGGATCGGACGTCAAACTGAAAAGCGAATACGTCGTCATGTCGGCGCATCTCGATCATCTGGGCGTGGGCCGCGCGGTCAACGGCGACAACATCTACAACGGCGCCATGGACGACGCGTCCGGCGTGGCCTCGGTGATTGAGATCGCGCGGCTGATGAAAGAATCCGGCGTGAAGCTGAAGCGCTCCGTCATCTTCCTCGCCGTCACCGGCGAAGAGAAGGGCGAACTGGGCTCGCGCTACTTCGCCGCGCATCCCACGGTGGCGGCAAGCTCCATCGTGGCCGATATCAACCTCGACATGTTCCTGCCGCTCTACGCGCTGAAAGTCATCGAGGTGCAGGGACTCACCGAATCGACGCTGGGCGATCAAGTCCGCGCCGCCGCGGCCGATCTGGGCGTGAAGGTGCAACCCGATCAGGAGCCGGAGCAGAACCGCTTCATCCGCAGCGACCAATACAGCTTCATCCGCCAGGGCGTACCCGCGCTGGCCTTCAAGTTTGGTTATGAGCCGGGCTCGCCGGACGAGAAGACCCGCCGCGACTGGGTCCGCGACGTCTATCACAAGCCTAGCGACGACTTGAATCAGCCCGTGGATGCGGCCGCCGCCGCGCAGTTCAACCACGTCATCGCGAACCTTTTGCAGCGCGTGGCCAATGACACCGCGCGGCCCGAGTGGTACAAGGACAGCTTCTTCAAGCGATTCGCGAAGCCGGCGCTGTAAGTGGCGGCGCGGCTTTTCCGGCTACGGGCGGTTGTCGCCGCCGGTCTGATGGCCGGCCTTCTGCTTTCGCCCAGGCTATGGGTGAGCACGCGGTTTTATCCGCTCACCCCCGCGATGCAATTCCTCAAGCCGCTGCCGTATCCGTTCGATTATGCGGCCTACATTCTGCTGCTGGCGCTGCTTGCGGTGACAGCCATGGCGCGGCATCGCTCATCGCCGCGCTGGTGGATCGCGGCTTCAGTACTCTTGCTGGCGGCGCTCTGCGCGCAGGATCAATCGCGATTGCAGCCCTGGTGTTATCAATACGCGTTCATGCTGATCGCGCTGGCGGCTGCTAGCGGCGAGGCATCGCTCAACGCGTGCCGCCTCATTGTGGCCGCGATCTATTTCTGGAGCGGCGCGCAGAAGCTCAACCCATACTTTGCCCCGGACACGTTCACATGGCTGGCGCATCCTCTGGCGGCCCACTTTCCGGCGCTCGCGATCGAGGCCGGATACGCCGCGCCGTTCGTAGAGATCGCGTGCGCCATCGGATTGCTGACGCCAAAGTTTCGCACGCCGGCCATTGTAGGGCTGATTGCCATGCACGCGTGCATCTTGCTGGCGATCGGACCATTGGGTCACGGCTTCAACACAGTAGTCTGGCCGTGGAACATCGCGATGGTCTTGTTCCTGCTGCTGCTTTTCCGCCACAGCGAGGCGCGCGCCCGTGAGATTCTCTGGGGACCCGCGCGGTTCCATCGCCTGGCATTCATGCTATTCGGTCTGGCTCCGGCGCTGAGCTTCTTCAACCTCTGGGACAGCTACCTTTCGGCGGCGCTCTATTCGGGCAACAAGAACCAGGGCGCGATCTACATGACCGAGGCCGTGGCGGACCATTTGCCGGACGAAGTCGACGACGACGTAAGCGAAGAGGCGGATGGTCTTGACAAGTTACTTGTAAACGATTGGTCGTTTGACGAGTTGAATGCGCCGGCTTATCCGGAGATTCGAATCTATAGGAACGTGGCGCGCAAGCTATGCGGATTCGCGGCGAAGCCCTCGGATGTCAGGCTGGAGGTGCAGGGCAAGGCGGTGCTGGCGAACGGAGTCGGGAAACGGATATTCGCTTGTTCGGACTTATAGCTTGTGGTAACTCGTGGCGCACGCACTCTTGCGTGCAGTGTCCCCGCGGATTCGTCGAACGTGATCTCGTGTTGGGCGAAGATGCCGTGCTTCACGGCGTTGCAAGCGGGACGCAGCTTTGCCCTGGATGGTGCGCGCTCTGGTAGATTTTTGCGAAGAGATGCAACTCCGCCGGCACAAAGTTCATCCTGACTGGAACTGCACGATCTCGCCCCGCCGGCGCAAGTGATCCTTCTTTCTTCAATTGTCCATGTTATTTCTTGACTTTTCCTTATTCCTGCCGGCGTGGCTGGAGCCATCGCGCGCGGAGCTGGAGCGAGTGTTGCCCAAAGTACAATTGCCCGAAGTGAAGGCAGGGTTGACGATGGCGGAACCCGATTTGAAGTTCATTCATCGATTCATTCCCGCCGCCGCGCGGGATATGGACGTAACACTGCTGCTTCACGGGACGGGAGTAAATGAAAACGACCTATTGGAGCTTGGCAGTGAGTTATTCCCAGGGGCGGCGATGCTGAGCCCGAGAGGCCGGGTATTGGAGGGTGACATGCCACGGTTTTTCCGGCGCTTCGCCGAGGGCGTGTTCGACATGGACGACTTGAAGCTGCAAACTCACGCGCATGACTTCGCGCTCGCGTCTGCGAAGGCTACGGCGTTCCAGGAAACAGGATTGTGGCCGCGGGTTATTCCAATGGCGCAAACATCGCCGCGAGCCTTTTGCTGCTGCATCCGGAGTTGCTTTCCGGCGCCGTTCTTTTCCGCGGCATGGTCCCACTGACGCCGGATTCCGCGCCCGATCTTAGGTCCACGAAGGTACTGGTGGGCTCGGGAAAGCACGACCCGATAATTCCCTACAAGCAGGGTGACGCGCTTGCGAAACTATTGGCCAGCTTTGGAGCTGAGGTAGAGGCGTATTGGGACCAGGGCGGGCACGAACTGGGCATGGACGACGTAATGAAGGGTCAGGATTGGCTAGGGCGGAACTTTTCACAGTCTGGGGCGGGTTGACGGGCGCTTCGGGACACATCGCGGTCAAGCTGGACTAACCTAAATTGCGGCGGATTTGCCAAACTGGTAAGGCATGAACCAACCACTAGACCAAGAAGCGCTCGACCTGCTTTTCCGCGAAGCGCGGACTCATTCCACCTGGCTGGACCAGCCCGTAGCCGACGAAACGCTACGCGACCTTTATAACTTGATGAAGTTCGGACCGACCAGCATGAACTGCACGCCGGCGCGCGTTCTTTTTCTGCGTACGCGGGAAGCCAGGGAGCGCCTGCGTCCGTTCCTGATGCAGGCCAATGTCGACAAAACCATGGTAGCGCCGGTGACCGCCATCATTGCCTACGACACGAAATTCTACGACCGCCTGCCGCAGCTCTTTCCACACTACGCCGGAGCCCGCGAGATTTTCGCGAACAATTCCGATCTGGCCCAAATCACCGCCATGCGCAACGGCACGCTGCAAGGCGGCTATTTCATCATGGCGGCGCGCGCATTAGGGCTCGATTGCGGGCCGATGTCGGGCTTCGATAACGCCAAAGTGGATGCGGAGTTCTTCGCCGGCGAATCGTTGAAATCGAATTTCCTGTGCAACCTGGGACACGGCGACGCTTCGAAGCTTTTCCCCCGCAACCCGCGGCTGGAGTTCGAAGAGGCTTGCAGAGTGCTCTAATACGAAAAACGGATGGCAGCGTTTCTCGAAGACGTTGAGACATGCCAAGTCCGGATAACCCGCTTTCCGTCCTCATGCGATCGGGGTTGATCGGGGTCGAAGCCGCCACGGGTTAATTATGGCAGCAGAAATCAACATGCCCCTTCACAAGTTCCTGGACCAGGAACCAGCGCCGGTGTTCACGGCGATTGCGGTCTTGACCACCGCCGTGGTGTGGGCTGTTCTGATCGCCGTTCCCGGCCTTGGTCCCAAAGACCCCTGGCTGCCCTCGTACTAACCAGTCCCGTCCTGATTGCCGGACTGCTGGTTTGCGCCGGTCTCATCGCGACAGCCCGGTGTGAGTATTGGGGTGGCCGCATCGCAGTTATTGGGATTGCCCCGTGGGTCGTAACTGTGGCCGTTCTCATAGGAATCCGGGAGCATCGTTAGAACCAGCAGGCTCGCTTCGCATGTTGGCGCAGCCCCGGCTTTACCCGCTGAGGCCGGACGACGCGAATCGTCCGGCAGTTACTAACTGAATGCGTGTTACTCCAATCTCACTCGCAGACTGTCGCCCGAACCGAGCGCTCGGAGCGGCTCGGGAAAGGGCAGGCCATGGCCCGCGCCACGGTTATCCGCCGAGGCCGACCAATCGCTTCCAACCCGCTCTTTGCATACGGACTCCCAACAGCTTCCGAAACGGCTCCGACTCTTCCCCGGTTAGTGGCTGCACGCCGCGCAGCGACTGAATCACCTCCGCCATGCGGCAGAAGTGGTCGATGCAGTGCCAGCAGCGCGTGACGTGCCGCTCCATCTCTTCGCGCCCGCGCCATGTGGCGCGCCCGTCGAGCACATCTAGAAACACCTTCACGGGCAGACACTCCTCCGTCTTCGCGGCCATGGCCTCGGCACCCAATGCACGGCCGTTTTCGGCGAGCAAATTGCGCCGCCACGCATCCACTTTGCCGCGAATCAATTCTTCGGCTTTATCGCGGATCTTCGCGACCGTCTCGGGCGACATGCGGAGAATGGCGCCGCTCTCCTTCGGATCGTAGCGCATGGTTTCGAGCCACGCTGCCAGCTTCTCCACCACGGTCAAGGGCGCCAGCGCCGCAGCCACCGTCTCCGGATCGATGGCGATCTCCGCGGCCGGAAACGGAATCTCCGCCAGCACTTTCTGGCGCAACTCGGCCAGGAACCAACGTTCGGGCGCGGGCTCCAGAGATTGAAACATGCTCGATCCGGGATCGCGCAGCGCTTTCAGAACCGGCTCAATCTCTCCACCGCCATAGTGGGCCAGGAATTTGCGAACCAGTGGAACGTAATTGGTAATGAAGTGCGACCATCCCTCGGGTTTATCCGCGCGGCAATCGCGGGCCATTTCGTAGCACGTATAGATCATTCTCTTTAATCATACGAGCCGCGGCGCTTAAGCGTTGTCGGGATTTCCTCGCTCGGCCGCGTCTTAGCCGGCCTTTTCCGAAAACGGTCAAGGACCCGCCCGCCGCGGGCCCGGTAGCGGCTGAAAATCGGGCGGAGGAGTCCGGATGCTTTCGGGCGGCCTTGGGCGCCAATCTACGGCCGAGGGCCGGCTTTGAAGGGTTTGGATCGAAATCGCCAACGCCGAGAGCGCAGTCGCCGGCCGGATTCGTCGATAAGCCGGTTGAACGAAGTATCGTGTCTTCGATCCCGGTCGATCCTGGCCGCACAATCCTGCTCGAGGATTGCGGGTGGTGGGCTAGTTTAATTAGCGCACTGCCGGGTTGCGCGGGAGCGCCACAGGGAGTAAGCTCCAAAGTAGAGGCACATTTCCATGAAATTTCTACTTCAACTGGCAGTTTGCAGCACGCTGTTGGTGGGCGGCGCCGTGGCCCAGCATCGCGGAGGAGGAGGAGGCGGCGGCGGTGGTTCTCGCGGTTCTTCAGGTGGCTTTTCGCACGGTGGCGGCGGCTTCGGCGGAGGCGGCTTCGGCGGCGGCGGGATTTCGAACGGCTTCCGTGGCGGCGTGGTTTCGAGCGGCTTCCGCGGCGGCTTCGGATCCAACCGTTTTTGCTGCGGCTACGGCTGGCCTTACTACGGCTACGGTTTGGGGCTCGGATACGGCTACGGGCCTTACTACGGGTATTCCGATTACCCCTATTCGTATTATCCCGACAGCTACAATTCCTATCCAGCCTACCAACAGTCGCCAAATGTGACTGTGGTCTATCCGCAGACCCAGTCGGCGAGCCCGGCGTACGCCGACCGCGCGTCCCCGGTGATGCGCGAATACGATCAGTACGGGCAGCAACTCCGTCCGGCGGGCAGCGGCAACGGATCCAGCTCGCCCATCTACCTGATCGCCATGAAGAATCACAACATCTTTGCCGCGTCCTCTTATTCGGTGGACGGCGGCGCGCTGCACTACGTCACTCTCGAGCATGCGGAAAAACAGGTTCAGCTCGACGAGATCGACCGCGATATGACCCAGCGCCTGAACGGCGAGCGGCACGTCGCGTTCCAGTTGCCATCGCAGCAGTAGGGCCGGCCGCTTTTTCGGGGCGCGGACCTTCGGCGCGCCCCGAGCCTAAACTGAGGAAGGCCCGGTCGCTTCAGAGCGAGACTGCCTTGCGATGGAGCCGGAATCCGTTGTCGGCGCGGTTGGGCGAAAGCCTTCCTGGCGGCCGTGATTGTCAAGAATGAACACACTGCTGCATGTTTCGGTTGGATTGCAGAAGGCTTGATTGCAAGTTGAAGCGGTGCTACTCGTTTTTCCGAGTCGTGGCGCGGGCCGAGGGCTGACCTGTGGCGGCTCGGTTAAGCCGACAGGCTTCAATTGCAGACTGCGCCCCACGGTCGAGCGCTCGGAGCGGCTCGGGAGAGGGCAGGCCATGGGCCCACCCCACCTTGGACTTGCATCCCCGCTCGAAACCTTGTAGTTTGATCCTAACGAGCCAAACTCACACCCGCTATGACCCCGCCGTCGATTCAGGACCCCAAATATGTCAAAGGCATCGTCACCTCTCGCCGCGAACTCGGCGCCGAGCTCTGGGTAGTCCGGATCCACCCCGAGTCGAAGGTGGCCTTCAGCCCCGGGCAGTACGCCACTCTCGGCGTGCCGGTGGGTCCCAAGATGATCGAGCGGCCGTACTCGATCGCCTCTTCGCCCTACGACGACGATCTGGAGTTTTACCTGGAACTGGTGCCGCACGGCAAGCTGACGCCGCATCTGCACCTGGTCCCCGTGGGCGGCGAGATCTTCATCCGCCGCTCCACCAAAGGCGCATTCGTGTTCGACAGCCGCAGCGGCCATCCGCACCATTTCATGGTGGGCACCGTCACCGGCGCCGCGCCCTACATCGCCATGCTGCGCAAGTTCCTCACCGACCTTCGCGAGGGCATAGCTCCGCCGAAGCGCATGCTGGTTTTGCATGCCGGCAGCGTCTCCGAGGAGCTTGGCTACATCGGTGAGCTGAGCGGCGCCGCGCGCGAGCATTCCTGGTTCGAATACGTCCCCACCATCAGCCGCCATTGGCTGGACCCGCATTGGACCGGCGAACGCGGACGCGCCGAAGACGTAGCCCGCAAATATCTGGACGCCGCCGGATTCACCGGCGCCGACACCACCGCCTACCTCTGCGGCAACCCGCAGATGACCGAGAATATGAAGGGTCTGCTCAAGCGCGTGGGCTTCGAAAAAGAGTCGGTGAAAGAGGAACTCTATTGGCCGGCGGAGAAGACCGCTGTTACATAGAAAGCCCACGTAGAAAGCCCACGTAGAAAGCCCACGTCGCAAGCCCACGTAGCAAGCCCCGCATAGAAATGCCCACATAGAAGAATCGTGGGCCGCCTGTTCTGTTTTCCGTCGCTATATGACAGCCGCCCTGAGCGCCGGCCCGAAGTCTCTCTTCTACGGCTCGGCAGGCATCGCTTCTTTGCTTGCTGCACGCACGCAAGATCGATATCCAGGCGCCAACATCCCCTCAACCCACCGCCGCTTCTTTCCTCTGAAGCCAGCATTCCAGCATCTTCCTTAGGGCCGCTAAACGAACTGGCTTCGAGAGATAGTCGTCCATCCCCATGGCCATGCAGCGGTCGCGGTCTCCCTCAATAGGGTTGGCCGTCATTGCAACGATCGGTATCCGGCTTCGCCCTCCCTCGCGCCGGCGGATCTCGGCGGTGGCGGCGTAGCCGTCCATGCCAGGCATTTGGCAATCCATCAGGATCAGGTCGAATCGGCAGTTCTCCAACGCTTCGAGCGCCGCCTCGCCTCCGGGAACCACATCCACCAGGTATCCAAGGGTGGCCAGGGCGCGCGTCGCCACCATTTGATTGACCGGGTTATCCTCAACTACCAGGATGCGCCGTGCCGCGGCGGCTGTAGCCGTTTCTTCCGCGGGAACCGCCTCGCGCACCGGAGCGGGAACCGGCAGGTCCGCTGCCTGAGCCGGTATGAGGAACCAGAAAGTCGATCCTCTGCCGGGTTCGCTTTCCATTCCGATGGTGCCGCCCATGAGCGTGACCAGGCGCAGGCCAATTGCCAGGCCGAGACCCGTGCCGCCGTATTTCCGCGTGGTGGCGGAATCGGCCTGGCTGAACGCCCGGAACAGCTTGGCCGCAGCCCGTGGTTCGATTCCGATGCCCGAATCGGTCACCCGAAAGATGGCCGCCGGGCCGATCGCCGGGTCCCCGGCCGCCTGCACTTCCACCCGTACTCCGCCCTCGGCGGTGAATTTGATGGCATTGGAGACCAGATTCATCAGCACCTGCCGCACGCGCGTGGGGTCGCCAACGATCGTCTGCGGCAAACCTGCGGCGACGTGGCATTCCAGCGTCAGATTCTTCTCCTTCGCCCGTGGCGTAAAGAGCCTTACCGCGTCTTCCACTACGGCGGCCAGGTAAAAAGGGATCTCTTCAACGCGCAGGCCGGCGGCCTCGATTTTGGAGAAATCGAGAATGTCGCCCACGATGGTCATAAGCGATTCGGAGCTGGAAAGGACCACGCCGGCCATTTCACGCTGCTCGGAATCGAGATTGGAACGCGCCAGCAGCTCGGTCATCGCCACGATGCCATTCAGCGGCGTGCGGATTTCGTGGCTCATGTTAGCCAGGAATTCGGATTTAGCGCTGGTTGCCTTTTCCGCCGCGCGGCGGGCCTCGCGGATGCGCCGCAGTTGCCAGAGCACAATGACAAGGCCGATCGCGAGGCCGGCCGCACTACCCTGGAAGATCTCGGTGCGGCGGTTGGCATCCATCAGCTCGTAGATGCCCGCCGTTTCGGCGCTGGAATACAGGGAATACTTGTTGAACAGCTCCTCCAGCGCTCCCCCGGCTGCCATGCGGCCCACTTCGACGCGCAGCTCATCGGCCTCTTTTGCGCTCTCGAAGGTGGAACCGATGCCGAGTTTTAGCGGTTTGCCGCTTACGGGAGTGACTCGCAAATCGACTGTTTCACAGCCATCCGGCTTCTTCAAGACGAATGCGCCCAACGACTGCGTCATCACGTAAGCGGCGGATGCCTCGCCCGTGCAGATGGCGCCAACGGCGGCCACATCGCCCTGGGCATGCACGGGTCGGGCTGCCGGAGCCGCCAATAGGAGCTGGCTTTCCGGACCAAGTCCGTAAGCCACGCGCACGCCATCCCACCGCTTGAGCGGCGCGCCTTTGGTCACCAGACTTCGTTCGCCGGCCAGCCACGGCTGCGTGATGTGAAACTGGCTCTTACGCTCGGGCAGCGCCATGACCACCGGCCAGAGGTCGACCTTCTTAGAGCGCAGAGCCTGATCGGGACCTTCGGGACAATCCACCCAGCTCAAATGAATGCCGAGACGGCGGGCCGCCGTGGCGAGGACTTCCACTGCCAGCGCGTCCACGCGGCCCTCGGGACTGAGCGATGTGGAAAGCGAATTGTTGCGAATACCAGCGCGGAAGACGATTTGGGAATGGTCATGCGGGCGCCAGACGTAAAACGACGCAAGCGTGGCGCAAACCACAGCGATTGCGGCGAGCGCGTAAAAGCGCCTGATGGGGCCGGGCATCCTAACTAACACATCGGATACCTGGAGAAATACTTTAGTTCGCGGGTTGGAACGCACGCTTTTCCGGCAAGCAAAACTATACTGCCGCATGGGCGGGGAGCGAATCCCTCGCGGAGCGTCTACGCGGCGGAAATCGACGGGTGCGCGGGCGAGGAGAGGCGGCTGAAAGCCGGGATTGGCAGCCAGGATTGGCTGCCTCCCAATGTGCCGGCAAAAAACGCGTTCACGCTAGCGGCCAACGCTCCCCAAGGGACCGTCCCCCACTCAATGTGAACGCGACATGTCTCGCCGCTCCCCAGCGCCGCTTGACGCAAGCCCAACCCATTGGTAACCTACACCTAGCTTCCCTATGCCTGATGCCAAGTCCGAGCTCGTACCCGGCACCCTGATCATGCTCGTCTTGCGCGTCCTCGAGCCGGGCGCGATGCACGGCTACGCCATCGCCCAGCGAATCCGCCAGCTTTCGAGCGATGCCTTACGCGTGGAAGAAGGCTCGCTCTATCCGGCCCTGCAAAAGATGCTCCTGAAGGGCTGGGTGCGCGCGGATTGGGGAATCTCAGACACCGGCCGCCGCGTCCGCTCTTATCGGCTCACTGCGGCCGGACGCAAGCAATTGCAAGCCGAGCTGGCGGACTACAAGCACGTCAATCAAGCGATTCAATTGGTGTTGAAACTGGCATGACGGAACTGCTCAGACGCATCTGGTACCTGCTCAACCGCCGCCGTTTCGAGCGCGACATGGCGGATGAAATGGCCTATCACCGCGAGCTGACGGCCGCTAGCAACTTCGGCAACGCCCTGCGCCTGCGCGAGGACGCCCGCGAGATCTGGGGCTGGACATGGCTCGACCGCCTGTGGCAAGACCTCACCTACGGCTGGCGGGTGCTGCGCAAGTCGCCAGGCTTCACGTTGACGGCGATGCTGATCCTCGCCGTGGGAATCGGCACGACGCTGACGGCATTCCGCCTGGCGTTGCGGGAGTTCACGCCGTCCGCGCCCCATCCGGACACGCTCGTCCACGTAGAACCATATTTCCCCGGCGGGCACAGCAGCACCATCGCCTGGCCGGCGCTGCAGTTCTTTGCCGCTCACGCGCGCTCATTTCGATCCGTCGTCGCGGAAACCGGCGGATCGGCGATCTTCGGCGATGCGGACGAGCGGGTCGGCATCGAATTCGTCACCGCGAACTACTTTACCGAACTGGGAGGCCGCGCCCTTCGCGGTCGTCTCTTCGTTCCCGCGATCGATGAAGCCCTTGGCGCCAATGCGGTAGCGCTATTGAGCCAACATTTCTGGGAGCGGCGGCTTGGAGGCGAAGCCTCGGCCATCGGCCAGACCATCCGCGTGAATGGCATGGCGGTAAAGGTGATTGGCATCCTGGAGGGCGGCGTGCCCGTTGGTACGAATAATGCCACGAATAATGCCGCGATTTGGATGCCCCTCGCGCAACAGCCGTACGCTGTGCAAGGCAGCACCCTGCTTCAGGATTGGAATGGCAGCGTGACCGCGTATGCACGGCTTGCGCCCGGCGTGTCGCCCGGCGCCGCGGAGGAGGAGACGCGCGCGTTGGCCGCGACGCTCCGCGAGGAAAGACCCGGCAACGTATGGAAAAACGGGCGCCTCAGAGCGACGCCGCTCAGCCGCCCCGATATGGAGCACTTGGCCGAAGCCTTGATGATTGCGACGCTCTTCCTGCTGATTCTGGCGGCCGCTTGCGCCAACCTGGGCACTCTGCTGCTGGCTCGCGGCGCCACGCGCGAACGCGAAATCCGCACGCGCATGGCGCTGGGCGCGGACAGGCGCCGCGTCATCCGGCAACTTCTCACCGAAAGCCTGCTGCTCGGGTGTTTGAGCGGCGCCGCCGCGCTGGCGCTGAGTACAATTGGGCTGCGTATCGCGCAGGCGCTATCCGACCGGCCGGAACAGTGGGCCGCCCCCGCCGGCTGGCCTGTCTTCGCGGCGACACTGACAATTTCGCTTCTTGCTTCCGCGGTTTTCGGATTGCCTCCGGCCATGCGGATGACCGGCACGGAGCCGCATCGCGGCCGCGCGCGAGCCATCTTCCTCGCGGCGCAAGTGGCGGCGAGTTGTCTGTTGCTCATGCTCTCCGGCCCGTTGGCGCGCAGCCTTCAGCGGCTCGTCGCGATGGACCCAGGGTTCGACTACGAACGCGCCGTAGTGCTGGAACCCGGACTTGGCGCGCACGGCTACAAGGGCGCCGCGGCCGACGCCTTCATGGATCAATTGAGGGGGCGCTTACTGGCTCTGCCGGGTGTGGAACGCGTTTCCAGTGCGATGCTTGCGCCTTGGGGCAATCAGTTTTCGAATTCTCGTCACGGAGGCGTTGTCATTTGGATTAACCACGTCGGTCTGGAGTTCCGGCAAACCCTGGGACTTAGGTTGACGCAGGGCCGCGATTTCGCACGGGGCGAGCGCTCGGTGGCGATCGTCAGCGAGTCGCTGGCGCGCTGGCAATGGCCCGGCGAGAATCCCATCGGCAAAACGCTGAGCGTAGCCCAGCCCGGCGTTGTTGTCGGCGTTGTCCGCGCGGCCGGAACGTTCAATCTTCGTACGCAGGATGCGGTGGGAGCTTACTATCCATTGCAAGCGGGCGAGGCATCAGTGGCTGTGGCGCGCGTGAAGGGCCGGCCGGAAGACTATATCGGATCGATGGCGAACGCCGCCAAAGCACTCGACGCCAGACTGCATCCGGAAGCGCACACGCTTCAGCCGATCTACCGAGACGCGATCGCCCAAAACCGGCAGATAGCCGCAGCCATGGGGTTGCTCGGCGGGTTGGCCACGCTGCTATCGGCCATCGGCCTCGCGGGTTTGGCGGGCTACATTGTGGCGCAACGCACTCGCGAGATCGGCGTGCGCATGGCGCTCGGCGCCAGCCGCAGCCATGTAGTTTGGTCGGTTGTGGCGCCGATGCTGCGCCCGCTGATCTTCGGCTTCGCAATCGGCGCGTTGGGCGCGGCCGGATTGTCGCAGCCGCTACGCCACCAAATCTTCGGGTTGCTGCCTCTCGATCCGGTGGCCTACGCCGGCGCGATCGCGCTCTTCACGGCAGTGATGGCCTTGGCCGCACTCGCTCCCGCACGCCGCGCCATGCGCGTCAATCCGAGTGATGCCCTTCGTCACCAGTAGGCTCAAACCGCAGCGCCGCCGAGTTGATGCAGTAGCGCCGGCCGGTGGGCGCCGGGCCATCGGGAAACAAGTGTCCCAGATGCGCGTTGCACTTGCTGCATAGCACTTCGGTGCGCTCCATAAGCAAGCTCTTGTCGGTTTCGGTTTCCACGTTCTCCGCCGCCGCCGGCGCGCAGAAGCTCGGCCAGCCGGTGCCGGAATCGAACTTCTC
The DNA here is from genome assembly GCA_003135055.1 of Bryobacterales bacterium. Lineage (GTDB taxonomy): Bacteria > Acidobacteriota > Terriglobia > Bryobacterales > Bryobacteraceae > PALSA-243. Next base: position 17,591 of record PLDF01000165.1, read on the forward strand.
ATCCGACCGGAACAGCGCCGTGCCGCAGCACACGCAGCGGTACATGCCGGCCTCGTGATTGTCCCAATACTCTCCGGTGAACGCCGGCTCCGTGCCCTTCTTGCGCGTCACCGCGAATTCGCCGGGCGAAAGCTCCTTCCGCCACTCCTCGTCGGTCTTCACGATCTTGTTCACTTCGATGGTCCCCTTACGTTTTCGATCCTCGCCAAAAAGCGCGAGCTTGACGGGCGCTCCGATGCCGCCACGTGCCGGGTCGGGCAGCGGACGCCGCCTGCGAATAAACACCGCCATCAAGCCGGCGAACGCGAACGGCATGAATACGAACGCGCGCCGCGGCACTCCATCCATGCTTCCATGGTAGCTCCTGGAGCCGGGCCACGTGCCCCTCGCCGAGCGTCGATCGTGAGAGGCCACTAAGTCGCCGTTCCGGCGAACCAGCCGGGCTGCTATGCAAGGTTTCGCCCAAGAGCAGTCGGCGAATTGGCGACTTGGAGCGTCTTTACTGCACTGGAGCCAACGATGATGCCAGCCACCAGAGGCGCCGCTCTCGCCGTGCTTGCGGCTGTGCGCGGCGTTCGGACAGCGGCTTCGCGCGTCTTTACCGCGTCGGAGCGAACGATGATGCTAACCATAAGAGGCGCCGCTCTCGCCGTACTTGCGTCATGCGCGGCATTCGGACAGCCGGCAGCCTCCCGGCCGGCATTCGAGGTGGCGTCAGTCAAACCGGCCGTCGATAAAGAGCGGGGGAAGAATTTCCGCATGGCGGCAGCCTGACGGTCACCAACCAATCGCTGGGCATGCTGATTCGGCAGGTCTACGGCGTTGCGCCCTATCAGATCTCCAGCGGGCCGGGCTGGCTTGACGATGACCGGTACGACATCGACGCTAAAGCCCAGGGCGATCCCAGCCGCGAACAGATGATGGCCACGCTGCAAACGCTGCTGGCGGATCGCTTCAAACTGGAGGTTCACCGCGAGACCAGGGAAGGCCCCGTCTTTGCGCTGACGGTGGCGAAGAACGGCGCGAAGCTCAAGCAGCCGAAGGACGGCGAGGAATCCTTCATCCGTAACGGCCGAACCGGGCCACTGGACAAGGACGCGGCGACCTCCATTCTTTACGGTCAAAAGGCCTCCATGCCGGCCTTCATCGAACAGCTATCCAGGCAATTGGGCCGCCCGGTCCTCGACCGTACGGGGATCACCTCGGATTTCGATTTCAGACTTGAGTTCGCCGCCGGCGACGCTCCAACCGACGCGGGCCCTTCCATCTTCGCCGCGATTCAGGAGCAACTCGGGCTCAAATTGGAGGCGGCCAAAGGGCCGGTCGAAATCCTGGTCGTCGATCATGCGGAGAAGCCGTCCGAAAACTGACGCATTGCCCGGGCGCGGCTGACATCTCCTTGCGCCTGCTATGATGAAATCTCTTCCCCGATGATCGTTGAGCGCGGCAGCATCGGCTTTGACTCGATCACTCTCGATAACGGCTCCACGCTTGCGCCGGTCGAGGTGGCATACCAGAGCTACGGCCGGTTGAACGCCGCCAAATCGAACGCCATCCTCATCGAGCACGCCTTCTCGGGCGATGCGCACGCGGCCGGCGTCGATGCCGATACCGGCAAGCCCGGCTGGTGGGATAGCATGATCGGCCCCGGCAAGGGCTTCGACACCGACCGCTACTTCGTCGTCTGCACCAACGTGCTGGGCGGATGCCGCGGCACTACCGGGCCATCGTCCATCGACCCCGCGACCGGCTGCCCGTACGCGCTGAAGTTTCCGGTGATCACCATCGGCGATATGGTGCGGCTGCAAAGGATGGCCATCGACTGGTTCGGCATCCCGCGCCTGCTCGCCGTGACCGGCGGCTCCATGGGCGGCATGCAGGCTCTGGAATGGGCCGTCGCCTATCCGGACCGCGTGGTTTCCGCCATACCTATCGCTTCCACCACGCGGCACAGCGCGCAGCAGATCGCATTCAACGAAGTGGGCCGCCAGGCTATCATGTTCGACTCCCACTTCAACAACGGCGATTACTACGGCAAGCAACCACCGGCGGGCGGCCTGTCCGTGGCGCGCATGGTGGGCCATATCACTTACATGAGCGATCGTTCCATGGGCGAGAAGTTCGGCCGGCGCCTGCGCCAGAAGGACGATCTCAGCTACAGTTTCGGCGTGGATTTCGAAGTGGAAAGCTACCTGCGCTACCGCGGCGGCCAGTTCGTCAACCGCTTCGACGCGAACTCATACCTCTATATCACCAAGGCCATGGATTACTTCGATCTTACGCAGGGGCGCGGCACTCTCGAGGAGACGCTGGCGCGCACGCAGGCCTGCTTTCAAGTGATCAGCTTCAGCTCCGACTGGCTCTATCCCAGCTACCAATCGCAAGAGATGGTGCGCGCGCTCGAAGCCGTAGGCCGCGATGTGTCGTACACCGAAGTTCAATCCGACTACGGCCACGATTCTTTCCTGCTGGATGTCGGCGGGCAACCCGATGTCGTTCGCGAGTTTCTATCGCGCATGGAAGACGTGGCCAACGGGCGAAGCATGGCTCACCTCGGCGGCGATTACCGAATGGCCTGTGAGTGACCGTCCCTTATAGGATCATTGAAGGGCTGTCGCCCACTACCAGGGAGCTTCGCTGTGAATCCTTCGGCCGCCGTGCCGCCCGGTCCGGCTTCCGACTATGTTCACCTGGCAGTATTGCCGCCAAACCGCCGAATGGGAAGTGCGTTGCGTTCGACCGGCGCAAAAGGAAGCGTACGGCGGGAGATGGCCACTGACGCGTATCGCCACGGCGGCCCAGCGACGTCTCGTGGAACGGGCTGCCGGGTTTCGTCGTCTGCCAGCGGCGGACTACCGGAGGCGCGGGCCCAGATGGGCCGGAATGATGGCGGGCGTGTAAAAGGTCGGTCGGCCTTTGGCAGGCCGTCGGCCCGGGCTCCGCTATTTCTTGGTCGGAACGACGCTGTGGTCCGTATTGAGAGGCGTCGTCACGTCGGGAGCGTCCGGTTCAAAGGTGAGCGGAAGATCCACCAGCCCAGCCTGTTTTCCATCCTCGTCGCTCACCTTTAGTTTGTAATGCTTGGGTAGAACGTCGAAAACCAGGTTTCCCTGCGCTGTTTCGGCCGGCGCCACCTGCCGTAGAGAACCAATGAAATCCGCGACTCCGTCGCCGTTTTCGATTTCAGGAAAGGTCGCGCCGGCGTCGTCCACCAAAGAGATGGTGGGCACAATCGCGTCGGCGCCGCCGCTGTTCGACACGCTGATGCGCAACAGGTAGAACCGGTTCTGCGGAATACGCGCATCCAGGCCGCTACCGATCTGCGGCAACCATTGCCGCTCGAAAACCGTGTAGATGAGGTGTCCCATGAGCACGCGCTCGCCCATCAGGTAGGTTCGCAGCGCCGGCTCCTCCTCTTTGGGAGAACAGGCAACCAGACCGAGTAGCGTCAGGGCGAGTGGCAGCGTTAAGAAGCGCGTGCGCATAGGGGCAGTTTCATTGTGCGGCCTCGGATAAGAAGTGTCAAGAAGTGTCAAGAAGTATCAAAAGGCGTCGATAAGAACGAGAGGAAATCGCTATTAGCGCTGAGATTCTTGCAGCATGCGCTCGAATTTCTCGCGTTGCGCAGGAGTAAGGATCTGTTCCACCCGCGACTTGCTATCGCTTAAAACGCTGCGATAATACTGCCAGAAGTCGTTCAGTACAGACTGCATCTGCTCCGATTGCGCCGGCGTCAGATCGAGCTGCTTCTGCATCCGCTCAAAGTACCGGACCTTGCCCTCCGGGGTATCGAAGGCCGGCTGGTGCATGACCTTATGTACGCCCAGATTCATGGCCAGCCCTCCGGCGGCAACGCCGCAGAGGAAAACCAACGCCAGCGTTATCACGCCGACTATTTTGGGATCCCATGTCCGGCTCGCCGTTGCCCTGCCCACCAAGCTAGTGCTCATAGTTCGTCAGAGTGATCAGCATGTTTTCCGGAGCCGGGGCGGAATCGAACGCCGCCTGGGTCTGCTCAGCCATGATCGCGTCGGGCGTTGGCCCGGCCATGTACGAACTCTCGCGCGAAACCAGATAGCCGCCCAATATGCTCAGCGTCAGCAGACTCGAAAACACAAGTTTGCGGCTAAAGATGGTATCCAGGGCGAATATGCCGGCAAAGAATGAAGCGGGTTTGGTTTCTTCGGCCCTCTGTATCACCCGGGCGTAAAACCCGGGAGCGGGTTCAAACGCCGCTTCCGTCCGCAAAGAGCCGAACAAAAGCGAAACCGACTGCATGCCGCGAACTTCTTCGCGGCACAACTCACAACTGCTCAGATGCGCTTCCAGCGCCTGGTGTTCCGCCGGTTCCAGCGTGCCGGCAAGAAACTCCTCGATATTTTCCATCACTACGGAATGCATACGCGTCTTCCCCTTAAAAAACTACCCAGACGTAACCTAAGCCGGCCACGTCAACACTATCCTCTAGCGGGTCTGCCGCCCACTTATGAGGAGCCAATATTCGAAACCCTTGGGGCTCCGGCTAGCACGCCCCGCTCAACCGGCAACCAGACCGGGAGCGCGATCGAGGCGTTGCGCAGCCTTCACCAGCTTCTGCCGCGCGCGAAAGAGCTTGACCTTGATGGTATTCTCGTTCATACCGGTCTTGGCGGCCAACTCTTCCACCGAATAACCCTCCACCTCTTTCATCATCAGCAACGAGCGTTCCTCTTCGGAAACGCGGGCGAGCAGCTTCACAACATAATCCCGTTGAGCCAGGGAGGTGTCGGCCGGCGCCGTGCGGTCGACGCTCGGCTCGCTGTTTTCGACGCGGCGGACTTCATCCTCGCTCAAATCGCTTTCGTAAACCAGCTTCCGCACCTTGCGCTTGCGCAGATAGTCGAAGCATTCGTTGACGGTAATCTTATAAATCCAGGTAATCAGGGAACTGCGAAAATCGAAATTGCGGACGGAGAGGTAAATCTTTGCAAATACTTGCTGCGCGATATCCTCCACATCGTTCCGTTGCCTGACGATGCCATGAATGATGGAAAACACCTTGGACTGGTAGCGTTCCACGATTTCGCGGAAGGCCCCTTCGTCGCCCGACTGAGCCCGCTGCACCAGCAAGCCTTCCGGGGTATTTTGATAATCCACCTTGGTTTTCGCCGCAACCTTGCTACCGAACCGGGGAAGTGGTAGTGCGCCAGTCATCGTTCCCATACATCCATTCGGACGCAGCGCCCCGGTATCGGGTTTCAATTGCAAGATAGCATAGCCGGGGGCGCCGAAACCCTGCGACGCAATCGCCCCCAATTGCATCGAAGCAATTGGGTATAATACTCACAGAGCTTCCAAAGCCAAGGAGATCGATCATCACATGATTCAGATAACGGAAAAAGCGGCAGGAAAAGTAAAAGAGATCATGAGTTCTCAAGACCCGGCGCCGGCTGGCCTGCGGATCAGCGTTGTGGGCGGCGGCTGCTCCGGATTCAGCTATTCGATGGCCTTCGAAAACCAGCCGAACATGCTGGATAAGACCTATGATTACAACGGTTTGAAGGTATTTGTGGATCAGGCCAGCCTGCTCTATCTGGATGGCGCCGAAGTGGACTTCGTGGAGACGCTGGAAGGCTCCGGGTTCAAGTTCAACAATCCGCAAGTGAAGAGCACCTGCGGCTGCGGCAGCTCGTTCCAGGTTTAGTGGCGCACGCACTCCTGCGTGCAGCGTTCACAATCGTGTGAACGCGTCTTTTTGCCCCGGCGAGCCCGTAAGCCGCCGCACGGGCAGCGCTACGGAAGCGCACGGGGGGGCGCTGGCGTATTTTTCGCGCACGCATGGGCAAACGCCATGGCAGCGCTTAGTGGTCTTTGCCGCGCGGCGGCGGGGCGTTATGCCGGAACGGAAGGCTCCAGGTTCAAGTTCAATAATCCGCAAGTGAAATGCCCTTTCGGCAAAGCGTGCTTGAGTCGATGCAGCGCTGAGTAGTAGCGTGGGGCAGTGGGCGTGCAACCCAAAGCCCAGCCGAGCAAGTGTGCCAAAACCGGCGCGGAATACTCAGTATATTCTTACCGAAATCTGTGTCGCTGTGCCGCCGGATCGGGACTTGTGCGACGCTATCGCTCTCAACCGCCGGTGTCCATCGCCAACTCCACCGCCCGGATCACGCGCTCCACGTCCCCCTCCGATGTCATCCAGTTACACACGCTGATCCGCATCGCCCGCATCCCTCTCCAAGTCACTCCACCGAAAAACGCCTCGCCACTCGCTAAAATCGCCGCGATCACTTCGTCTGTCCGCCGGTCGTGACTCTGCCCGCTCGGATCCAGGAATCGCACCAGGCCTTGATTGATCACGGGCTCCCACAAAACCTCCGCCCCGTGCAATCGGCCGAGGCCCAGCGTCAGGGCGCGGGCGCAATCGCAACAACGCTCCACCGTTCCGGCGATGCCGGTGCGTCCTAACTGCCGGATGGCGGCGTATGTGGCGAAGCCGCGGGCGCGGCGCGACCATTCGGGGTTCCAATCGATCTGCTCGCGGGCGGCGCGCTCGAAGACCCAGTACGAGGCTTGATAAGACATCGCGGCGCGCTGCGCATGGGGGTCGGCGACGAACGCGTAGCCGCAATCGTAGGGGACGTTGAGCCACTTATGGCCGTCGGTGGCCCAGGAATCGGCCGCGCCGGCGCCTGCGCACAAGTGACGAAAGCGCGGGCTGGCATTGGCCCAGAGTCCGAATGCGCCGTCGATGTGTACCCACGCGTTGTAGCGCCTCGCGATCGGAATGAGTTGCTCGAACGGGTCGAAGACGCCGGTGTTGAGCTCGCCCGCTTGCAGAACGACGATGGTCGGGGTCGTGTGATCGGCGTTGGAATCCGCGGCGGGATCGGCGGCGGCGGGAGCGGTAGCCAAAGCCCGCTCGAGCGCCTGCGGATCGAGGCGCCCCTGATCGTCGGTATCGAGCCCGATCAAGTTATCCGAGCCCATGCCGAGCAGGCGGACGGCGCGCTTCACGCTGCCGTGGCGCTCGCGGCTGGCCAGCAGACGGATGGCGGGCGCGCCGCAAAGGCCGCGCGCTTCCACGTCCCATCCGCGGCGTTCCAGCACCGCGTGCCGCGCGGCGGCGAGGCAGGTGACGTGCGCCATCTGGCATCCGGTGACGAACGCGAAACTCGCGCCCGCGGGGATGCCCAGCAATTCCTTGAGCCACTCGCCGGCGATCTCTTCCACCAGCGCGGCGGCGGGCCCGGCGGCGTAGAGGCCGGCGTTCTGGTCCCACGCGGAGGTGAGCCAGTCGGCTGCGAGGGCCGCGGGAACACTGCCGCCGATCACCCAACTATAGAAGCGCCCGCCGGCCGAGGCGACAATGCCGCCGGCGGAATCGCTCACCAGATCTTCGATCACTTGCTCCGGCGGCGCGCCGTCGTCCGCCAGCGGACGCGCCAGGCGCGCGCGCAACGTTTCGAGCGACGCCGTTGCCGCCACCGGCAGCGCGTCCAGATTCTCGATGTGCGCCAGCGCATGGCGAGCCGCCGTCTGCAACGGTTCGCGGAAGGTTAGATTAGTGGGAGGCACTCTTCTACTTTAAAGAAGTGCGGTCTAAAGAAGTTCAGTCTAAAAGACCGTGGAGGCATATTGAAGTCGCGCTGGTTCTTCCTGTTCTTTCTGATCTCCGGCTTTTGCAGTCTGGTTTATGAGGTGATCTGGCTGCGCCTCGGCATGGCGAAATTCGGCGTCACCACGCCGATGGTATCCATCGTGCTTTCGGTCTTCATGGCGGGCCTCGGCTTAGGATCGTGGGGCGGCGGCAGGTTCATCCGGCGGTTCGACCGCGCGCCGGCCTCGACGCCGCTGCGCTTCTACGGGTTGCTGGAGCTGATCATCGGCATCTCGGGCTTTGCGGCCCCGGCGACCATCGACGCGGGGTATCGCCTGCTGCGCGATACGGGCCGCGGATTCGCATGGGGATCGCCCGTCTACTACGTGGCTTCGGGCGTATGGGTCGCCGTGGCGCTGCTGCCATGGTGTACGTGCATGGGCGCCACGTTCCCCTTCGCCATGGCGGCGATTCGCCGGATGCATGGCGAAGATTCGGAGCATTCCTTCAGCTATCTCTACCTCGCCAACGTGCTGGGCGCCATTCTGGGAACGCTGATTCCGGCGTTTGTGCTGATTGAGCTGCTGGGCTTTCGCGGCACGCTGCATGTGGCCAGCGCGCTCAACTTCCTCCTGGCGGCCGCGGTGTTCCTGTTGAGCATGGGCGCGGTTTCCGCCTCCGCTTCGACCGCGGAACGGCGCGCGCTGCGTGTGGCGCCAACGAATAGCACGGGCATTTTGTGGCTGCTCTTCGCAACGGGCCTGTGCAGCATGGCGATGGAGGTGATCTGGATTCGCGAGTTCACCGTCTATCTGGGCAACGTGGTCTACGCGTTCGCGGCCATTCTGGCGATGTATCTCGGCGCGACCTTCACAGGGTCCTATATCTACCGCTCCCGCGTGCAGTCCGGTAGCCGCCCCGGCGAATCGATCAACACCGGGGATCGCGGCAACGTCGCGTGGGTGATGCTCGGGTTGATTGCGTTGCTGCCGTTGCTCTTCGCCGACCCGCGCTTGCCGTTGCCCGAGCTTCAATACACCGTGGCGGGCTTCGGATACGGAGCCATCCGCGCGGGTTTGGGAGTGACGCTCTTCAGCGGCATGGTGGGCTTCCTGACGCCGATGCTGGTCGACCGCTGGTCGGGCGGCGACCCGGACCGCGCGGGCCGAGCGTACGCGGTGAACGTGGCCGGCTCCATCCTCGGTCCGCTGGTGGCCGGATTCGCGGTGCTTCCGTGGGCCGGTGAGCGCTGGGGATTGTGCGTGGTGGCGTTGCCGCTGTTCGTCATCGGGTTCCGCATGTGTCGTAAGTCTCTGAGTCAGCCTCTGAGTCAGCCTCTGCGCAAGTCTCTGCGTACGCCTCTGTATGCCGCATGCGTGGCGTTGTCGGTCTTGCTGGCGGCCTTCACCAAGGATTACGGAGCCAAATTTCCGCATCGCATCGAGCTGCGCGATTACGCCGCCACGGTGATCGCGACCGGCGAAGGCATGGATAAGCGCATCCTGGTAAATGGCACGGGGATGACGGTGCTCACGCCCATCACCAAGGTGATGGCGCACCTGCCGCTCTCGATGTTGGGCAGGCCGGCAAACAATGCGCTGGTGATTTGTTTCGGCATGGGGACCACGTTCCGCTCGGTGATGTCGTGGGGGATTCATACCACCGCGGTGGAATTGATTCCGAGCGTGCCGAAAGTCTTCGGCTACTTTCATCCGGACGGACCGGCGCTGCTCGAATCGCCGCTGGCGCACATGGTGATCGACGACGGGCGGCGGTATCTGGAGCGCTCGCCCGAAACCTACGACCTGATCGCGGTGGATCCGCCGCCGCCGGTCAGCGCGCCCACTTCGAGCCTGCTTTACTCGCAGGAATTCTACGCCATCATCAAGCCGCACTTGCGTCCCGGCGGCATTGTGCAGGTGTGGTTTCCGGGCGGCGACGACGCCACGCTGGCATCGGTGGCGCGCGCGTTCCGCAACGCCTTCCCCTATGTGCGGACGTTCCAATCCATCGCCGGTTGGGGCATTCATTTTCTGGGACGCATGGAGCCGTTTCCGGATTGGAACGGCGTAGCGCTGGCGCAGCGCATTCCGGCGCGCGCCGCGGCGGACCTGGTGGAGTGGAACGAAGGAACAACGCCGCCCGAGATGATGGAAGACGTACTGGGCGGAGAGAAGCGGGTAGGCGATTTGATCGGCGTAGATCCATCGCAGCCGCCGATTGGGGACGACCGCCCGGTGAACGAGTATTTTCTCCTCCGATCCATCCGGTAACGCCGGCGGTCTTTGCCGCCGGTGCTTTTTGAAAAGGCTGCTAACATCAAACCATGGGGGCCTTACAAGACCCAACGCCTGCCGAACAATTGGCTGCGGAGCTTGAGCATCCAAGCGCGAGCGCCATTTGGAACCGTGCTCTGGAGGTGTTCGGCGACGAAGCAAAAGCCCGCCATTGGATGAATTCGCCGCGCGACATTTTCGAGGACCGGTCTCCGCGGGAACTAGTCGCAACAGGCGACGCCGCCGAGCGGAGACGAGTCCTCCAAGTGCTGATCCGCATCGACTACGGCGTCTTTTCGTAAACCTTACGATGCGCATCTGCCGAATGCACTGCTCAGTGCGGGCGACTGCGGACTATACAGGCGCTATGAGTGCAGGCGGACGCTGCAATCCCATCGGGACGCCGATGCTCTATGCGGCGCCACACCTTTCTATGGCTTGTTTGGAGGTTCTGGTTCATCTCGACAAGAGCGAGATTCCACGCCAATACGTCTGGTCGGCAGCGGAATTGGCGGAAGCGCCGCAGTTCTTACAGTTTGAGAACTTCGATAGCGTCACATCCTGCCAGGCGGTGGGAGATTCGTGGGCGCGGCGGGTTAGCGAACTTGCTATCGCGTGCCATCGGTGACCGTCCCCGAAGAGTTCAATATACTGCTCAACCCCAAGCATACCGGCTATGGCGGCGTTGTTTGGAACGAGCCACGGCCGTTTCGATTCGATCCTCGCCTGTTCATCGCCGAGCCACAAGTTTTGTAAAGCCGGCAGAAATGTCCGCCATTGCGGTCAGAGAGCGCGCACAAAAACGGCGGCGAGACTCGCGCAGTCTCGCCGCCGCTGAAATCGAACAACAGGAAAAATCGGGGGCTGGACACGCCGGCCCAGCCCCCGCAGGAGCGCTACACGGCTACGTACAACGTCGTCCCCTGCCGGTTTACCAGCAGGAGCGTTTCGTTTTTCGATGCGCTCATGGCGCGGTCGAAATCGGCGGTGTTCTTTACCGGCTGCCGGTTGACTTGTTGGATCACGTCACCGGGATGCAGGCCGGAATCGGCCGCGGGGCTCGACGGGTTGATGTCGGTCACAACCACGCCCTGAGTGTCGGCGGGTATGCGAAACTGGCGCGCGGTTTCGGAATCGAGATCCTGAACCGATACGCCGGAGAGCGAGCTCTTAGTGCCGTCGCTCTTCTGCTTCAGCTCCGCCTGCGTTCCGGGCAGCTCTTCGAGTGTCACGGGAATGTCGCGGACCGCGCCGTCGCGCGTCACTTTGAGGTCGACTCTCGATCCGGGAGCCATCATGGAGACGGTCATGCGCAAATCGTTGCTGTCGTTGACCGGCTTGCCGTTCATGCTGACGATGATGTCGCCTTTCTGCAACCCGGCCTTCTGCGCGGGGCTGTTGGGGCTGACATCGCCCACCAGGGCGCCGCTAAGGTCCTTGTTGCCGAAAGCGCGGGCCATGGCCGGCGTCATGTCTTGCGGCACGATTCCGATGTAAGCGCGAGTGACTTTGCCAGTCTTGAGGATCTGGTCCATCACGGTGCGGGCGAGGTTCACGGGAACGGCGAAACCGATGCCCTGATTGCCTTCGGATCCGTGAGCGATGATGGCGGTGTTGATGCCCACCAGCTCGCCGCGGTCGTTGACCAATGCGCCGCCGGAATTGCCGGGGTTGATGGGCGCGTCGGTTTGGATGAAGTCTTCGTAGTCCTCGATGCCAAGGTGGGTGCGGCCTTTGGCGCTGACGATACCCATGGTTACGGTCTGCCCGACGCCGAAGGGATCGCCGATGGCGAGCGCGTAGTCGCCTACCTGCACTTTCGAGGAATCGCCGATGACGATGCTAGGCAGCGTGCCCGCATCGATTTTCAATACCGCGACATCGGTCTTAGGGTCTGTGCCGATCAGGCGAGCCTTGAACTCGCGCTTGTCGGAGAGCGTCACCTGAATGTCGGTGGCGCCGTCGATCACGTGGTTGTTGGTGACGATGTAGCCTTCGGGGCTGACGATCACGCCAGAGCCGAGACCCTGCTCGCGCTGTCCTTGCGGTTCACGCTGCTGGCGCGGTTGGCGCCGCATGCCGGGCTGGCCGCTGCCGTCGTCGGCGCCGCCGAAGAATTGGCGGAATAGATCGCTGGGGTCGCCCTGTTCCATGCCGGCAGGCGCTTTCACCACCTTGGTTGAAGAGATGTTGACTACAGCGGGTAGAACCCGTTTTACCACCGGCGCGAAGCCGGCGTGAGTCGCAGGTTCATTCGGGTTTGCGAATTGAAACGTGGGCGCGGGGTTGGGACCCAAAGCGCGTTCGGCGCTGGCAATTGCTAGGCCGCCCAGTCCCAGCGCAAGGACTGCGGTGAATGCCACCGCTTTGGGCCGCCTCAAGAATTCGTGTAGGTTCAATGTAGCCTCCACATAGATCGACGGCCCCGCCGCCTTCGCGTTTGTCACTGGAAGTCGGTATATGGGGTCCCGGCGATTGGGTATTAGCTAAACCAGTGGCGCGGGCCAGTGGCCTGCGTGCCCCCGAGCCGCTCTGAGCGCTCGGGTTGCCAGGCGCAATCCGTGAGTGGGGCGAGCCATGGGCCCGCCCCGCTTACGCGATGATGCCTTTGCGCACCGCATAAAGGATCAGCTCGGGGATGCCGCGCAGGTTCAGTTTCTGCATCACCCGCGCGCGGTGAGTCTCCACCGTATAGACGCTCAGATCGAGCAGATTGGCTACTTCCTTGCTCGATTTGCCCTCCGCCACCAGCTGTAGAATCTCGCGCTCGCGCGGCGTCAGAAGCTCGTAGGAATCTTCCTTGCCCGTGCGCTGCAGCTTGCGCATGTAGTCTTCCAGCAGCACTTTTCCCACCGCGGGGCTGAAGAAAGATTTGCCTTCGGCGGCGGCGTGGATGGCGCGCGCCAGGTCGGCTTCGGCGGAATCCTTCAGCAGATACGCCTTCGCGCCGGCCTTCAGCGCGCGCAGCACATAGCCTTCGTCGGAGTGCATGCTCAGCATCACGATCTGCGCATCGGGCTGCGCCGCCCGGATTTGCCGCGCGGCTTCGATGCCGTTCAGGAGCGGCATCCCGATATCCATCACCACCACATCCGGCTTGAGCGATTCCGCCATCGCCACCGCTTGCCGCCCGTCCTCGGCTTCGCCCGCCACGATGAATTCCGGTTGCGATTCCACCACCCGGCGCAAGCCGGCGCGAATCAGGTTGTGATCGTCGGCCAGCAGCACGCGGATCTTCTTCATGCGCGCTCCCGGGGGTTATTCCGTGAGCCGTCCAAATCGCCGGGCGGCCACGGCAGTTCGGCGGTTACGGTCGTGCCTTGCTGCGGCGCCGAATTCACGGTGAACGTTCCGCCCAGCCGCTTGACGCGCTCTTCCATCCCGAGCAGGCCCAGCCCGCGCGTGCGCCGCGGGTCGAATCCGCGGCCGTTGTCCTTGATCTGCGCCACGATGCGATTGGGCGATTGCTCCACGGTAACGGTGGCCGCGCGCGCCGCCGAATGCCGCACGGCGTTATGCAACGCTTCCTGCACGAAGCGATAGATGCATATCTTGTACTCGTCCGGCAGATCTTCGGACAGGCTGCCCGTCTGCACCTCCACTTCAATCTCGCTGTTGCGCGAGACTTCGCGGCCCTGCCATTCCAGGGCGGCGGCCAGGCCGAGATCGTCGAGCATGGAGGGGCGCAGCAGCAGCGCGATGTTGCGGACGGATTGGAAGGTCCGCTCGGCCACCGATTTCATGCGGTCAATCTGTTCTTTGGCTTCGGGCGCGCCGGCGGGGAGGCGTCCCAGGTCCACCAGCAAAGCTCCCAGCGATTGGCCCACTTCGTCGTGCAGCTCGCGCGAGATGGAGCGCCGCTCGGTTTCCTGCGCGTCCACCAGGCGCGATGAGAGAAGCTGCAATTCGTGGCGGCTGCGCGCAAGATCGTAATACCGGCCGCGCGTCTGCCGTTCCAGGCGCACGATGTAGACCATGCTCGCCGCCACCAGCAGCAGCCCGCTGCCGAAGGCGATCGCCAGCGCGCGCGAAAGGCCGCTTTGCAACTGGCCGAATTGGGCCAGCAGCGCGAGATCGTCCTCCTGTGCGCCGCGGCCGCTCCAAAGGCTCGCTTGCTGGGCGCATTCGAGTACCCGCGCGTGCAAGACCGGCGCCTGCTCGATCACCAGCCGGGCCGGTTGGCGGGTTGCGTAAAGGGCACGCTGCTGCGCCACCAGATCGCGCAGAGTTTCGAGAAACGCTCTCTCTTCGGGATAGCGATTCCAGGCGCCGGAAACCTGGGCGCTCAGCCTGTTCAGGCCGTCGATGACGTCCTGGTCGGGTTGGGCGCGCGGGCCGGCCGCATAGCGCGTGATGGTCTGGTCGTAAACCTGGATGGAAACGCAGATGTTCGAATTGGCCAGTGCACGCTCGGCGGACGCCGCCCGAATGGACTGCGCCTGCCGGTGCATTTCGCGCAGGACATGCACCGCCGCGACGCCGGAGACCACCAGCAGCGCCAGTAGGATTGCGAAGGCGCCGAGCAGGGTCCAGCGCAGCGGCGATCGGAGTTCGTCAGGCGTGGGAGTTGCGGCGGCGCTCGCTTCTTCAGTCGGCATCACCGGGTTTCAGGATACCAGGAGCCCGTGGGGTAGGCCCATGGCCTGCCCTGTCCCGAGCCGCTCCGAGCGCTCGGCCGCCGGTAGGCAACGGCCGCTTGGTTTACTTCCGAGCCTCACTTAAGGCTGGGCGTAGAGGGCTGCTGCATCTTGAACATACAGTTCAACGAACTCCGTGAATGATCGAGACACCGCTTGTGGGCGCAGTCCCCCGATTAGAATTACTTTGCCTGCCTCGCGGGGTTCCGGACACATCTCAAGAGCATATGCCCACGACCAAACGATGTAGTCGGCAAAAACAAAGAAGTTTCCGGTGGCTTCGTCGATGGCATACTGTGGGCATTCAACTCGCACCGGCTTGATCCGGCCTAGTTGCCAGAAGGCGAACAAGTTCTTGTCACAGTCGTGCGGAGCCATCTGAACCATACCGTTGACCGCCTGAAGGTATGCGCGGAATTCGTTCGGGATCAGGACTCCTTCACGGCTCTCAAACTCCTGCAGTTCGCTTTCACTGGCGCCTTCTGCAATCGCCAGCCCTTCTAATCTCCAGTGCTTAATCAATCGGGTCCAGCCAGTGCTGTCCATCGACATTCGTGATTTCGTATATCTCGTATCCAACTAATTAAACGCCCAGGTCAGTATTACCTTCTTGTCCGCCAGGCGGGACGAGCATCCGAGGCTGATCGCCACCCCAGACGGAAAGTGTTTTGGGCCACAGATAGCCGCAGATAAATGAAGCGCAATTCTCATCGGCGTTTATCTGCGTTCATCTGCTGCCAATGCCTCTTTTCGATTTTGGCTTCTGGCGATGGAATTCACTTAAGCGGTGGCCAATCTCGAAGGAGCCCCTTCGCGGATTCACTTTCGGCTTCTTCAAATAGGAAATCGAGCGTGCCCGCGCAGCAGTCCCGGTCCATCTGCTCATCCCAGCGTTTGTCCTCGCGCACGCGTAACCACTGGACTATCCGCCGGTATTTCTCCGGCGGCAACTCGTCGATTGCAAACTCGATCTCCTCCACCCGCTCCATGCCTGAGGTCTAGCGCCGCCGAAACAGAAGTAAGGGAGCGCTCGCCGAGAGCCAAGTTCCCCCAGATTCGGTTAAGCACCCGGCGCCCCCACAGATCCACAGGATCAACAGGACTGCGGCTTGCGGTGTAGTCACAATGCGACTACAATGGAGCGTGACGGATCGGCTTCAAGGGAGGATCGCCGTGAGGAATGCCGACACATACGTTCGCGCTCGCATCGATAGCGCCACCAAGGAACGCGCCGCCGATGCTCTGGCCGCAATGGGCCTGTCCATTTCGGATGCTATCCGCCTGCTGCTGATGCGTATAGTAGATGAGCGCCGTTTACCCTTCGAGGTCAGGGCGCCAAACGCGACCACCCGCAAGGCGATTGCCGAGTTGGAGGCGGGGAAAGGGAAGCGCTTCGCCAGTACTGCAGCACTGATGGCGGACTTGAGTGCGGACGATTGAACGGTCTTCGGCATTCAAGCGTGACTACAAACGCGCGAAGGCAACACCGCGCCACAGGAAAGATGTGGATCCGCTTCTGTCGGCAATAGTGGCGCTGTTACTGTCCGATCAAGTCTTACCAGGGAATAACAGGGACCACGCCTTGAGCGGTGATTGGGCGGGATACCGCGAATGTCACATCAAGCCCGGCTTGCTGCTAATCTACCGCAAACCCGGCGCCGACACCCTGCGTCTGGCGCGACTCGGCTCACATAGCGGCCTATTCGGCTGAACTCCGGCAGTTCGGTCACCGCGTGCTCAGCGCCGCTTTCCGTGTAGTCCTTTCCAGCCGCAGGCGCCTGCAGCGACGGCACAGCGCCACTTGCATCCTGCTATACGGCATTTTGCCGTATACTCAAAGCATGCGCCAGCACCCTCAACCCACAGCTCGTCTGGAAGCCCGCCTCCCTAACGAAGTCATGGCGCGTCTAAAACGCGCCGCTGAAATCCAAGGCCGCACGCTCACCGGCTTCGTCGTGGCTGCGGCCGATGAAGCCGCCTGCCGCGCCATCGAGCAAACCGAAATCATTCGTCTCTCGCTTGAGGACCAGCGCCAAATCGCCAAAGCCATCCTGAATCCGCCGCGGCCTGCGCCCGCTCTCCGCAAAGCCTTCCGCCGGTATCGCGATCTGTTCGGCGCGAAATGACGCCCTTCCCCTTTCGTTTTGACGCTCTCGGCCCGGCGCATGACCGCACCCGGTTTCGTTGCGGGGAAGAGGCTCTGGATCGCTATCTTCAGACGCAGGCCAGCCAAGACGTCCGCCGCCGCGTCGCCAACTGCTTCGTAGCGGTCGAAGCCGCCACGGGCCACATCGCCGCCTACTACACGCTCTCAGCCGCCAGCATCCCGCTGGTTGACCTCCCGCCGGAAGAAACCAGGCGATTGCCACGCTACCCAACGTTACCGGCGGTGCGTATCGGGCGGCTCGCCGTCGACCACAGGTTCCAGGGGCGAGGACTGGGGGCGGCATTGCTGATGAACGCCGCTCACCGCATCATGCAAGCCGATGCCGCTGCCTTCACTTTGCTGGTTGATGCCAAGAACGACCAGGCGGTCGCTTTCTATAAGCACTACGGATTCCGTGCGCTGTCCAGCCAGCCCCGGACGCTGTTTCTCCCCCTCGCGGTAATTGCAAAGATATTTCCACAGAAGTCCGCTCATTAGCCATCCGCGTTACTTCGCTTTCATCGGGGATTACCACCTTTCCGCCATTTCCGCACACACGCCCAAAGCCGCTATACTAGAATTCTCCCGATAGAATCCACCTGGAACGTCGAGGATCTTGAGGTGCGAAATGCTTGATCCGACGCTCTTCGGTCTTTTGTCCCAAATTGAACGGGACGAGATTGTCCTTCCGGCCATGCAACGGCCATTCGTGTGGAAGGCAGATAGAATCTACAAGCTGATTGACAGTCTGTTGCGCGGGTTTCCTATTGGCGCGGTAATGCTCTGGAGGACCTCCACAGTGCAGCGATTTTCGAAGATTGCCGCGCGATGTGGACGCGGACCTTCCCGAGATTTTTACTTTTGAAACCTCAACCGACGCTGGGAACAGGTACCTTGTCCTCGACGGACAACAGCGACTCACGAGGGTTTTCGCCGCCTTCAAGGGGACCTATTCGCACAAGCGACTTTATCTTGACGCGCTGAGTGGGAGCTCAGAAGGCAAGTATCCCGGCAACGAATACTATGACTGTCAATTCCTGTCGCAAAACGAGGCCACAGAACTGACCAAGACCTCGGACGGCGTGCGAAAGTACTTCGTTCCAATACAGGATCTGATCAAGATCAATCCCGTCCATGCCGCCACCAGCGCGCACAAGAAGGCGCCACAGATCCACAGGTCCATCGCGAAATTCTCTATACTGGATACACTAATCCATGCGTCGAATGCTTCACCAACCCACGCGTCGGCGAATCGTCAGTTTCGCCGCGCTCGGCCTCCTCGCGTCCGTTGCCATCGGCCTCTTCAACCGCAAGTCCGTTTCCGCTTCATCCGCCCCACCCTCCTTCATCGAGTTTGAAAGCGGACCCGTGCGTCCGGTCGCCATTTCGCCGGATGGGAACACGTTGTTTTCCGTCGACATTCCCAATGGCACGTTGGAAGTCTATGCGCTTACCTCGGGCATGCCGGTGTTCGCGTATCGCGTCCCGGTGGGCCTTGAGCCGGTTGCCGTCGCGGCGCGAACTAATACCGAAGTTTGGGTGACTAATCAACTTTCCGATAGCGTGAGCGTCGTCACTCTTACCGGGACGCCGCACGTGGTGCGAACACTCCTGGTGGGCGATGAACCGCGCGACATTGTGTTCGCCGGAAATCCGGTACGCGCGTTCATCACTACGGCTCATCGTGGACAGCAGCGCACCGACCCCTCCATCGCCGGCGTGCCGGGCGCCGGCGATCCGCAAATGACCACGCCGGGCATTCCACGCGCGGACGTGTGGGTGTTCGACCCGGCAAACCTGGGAACCACCATGGGCGGAACACCGCTGTCTATCCTGAGTTTCTTCACCGATACGCCGCGCGCGCTGGCCGTCAGTCCCGACAAGAACACAGTGTATGTCGCCGGTTTCAAAACCGGCAATCAGACTACGACCGTATTTCAGCAAAGGGTATGCACAGGGTTCCAACCATATAAGCCATGCACTCTGCCCGATGGCACGGTGAGTCCCGGTGGCAATCCGGGTCCGGCCACCGATTCCATCGGCGAGCCTGCGCCGGAAGTCGGCCTGATCGTGAAATACAACAACAGCGACGGCCACTGGGAAGACGAGTTACAGAGGGTTTGGGACAATTCCGTGCGCTTCACTCTGCCCGATACGGACGTGTTCGCCGTCAATGCCAACACTCTGACGCAGACCGCCAAATTCGCGCACGTCGGTACTACGCTGTTCAACATGGCCACCAATCCCGTTAGCGGGACGCTCTACGTCTCCAACACCGACGCCTTTAACAATGTCCGTTTTGAAGGGCCGGGAATTTTTGGCGGCCACACCGTTCAGGGTCATCTTGCCGAAGCGCGTATTACGGTGATTTCGGGATCGACGGTGGCGCCGCGCCACTTAAACAAGCATATCGATTACACCAAGCTCGCGGGATCTTCCGGTTTCGACCCCGCCGCGAAGGATCACAGCTTGTCCATGCCGCTCGATATCGCGGTCACCGCCGACGGCAAGACACTCTACGTCGCCGCATTCGGTTCCAGCAAAGTGGGCGTGTTCGACGCCAGCTCAATCGAGAACGACACCTTCAATCCAGTGACGGCCAGCGCGAACTACATCCCCGTCAGCGGAGGCGGCGTCAGCGGATTGGTATTGGACCAGGCGCGCGGTCTGCTCTATGCCATGACTCGCTTCGACAACTCAGTGAAAGTCATCAATCTGAAAGCGAGTCAGGAGGTTGCGGGATTTCCCATGCCCAATCCCGAACCCGATTCGGTGATTGAGGGCCGTCCGATGCTGTACGATGCGACGCGGTTCTCGGGCAATGGCGAAGCATCCTGCGCCAGTTGCCACATCTTCGGCGACATGGACGACCTTGCCTGGGACCTGGGCAATCCCGATAACTCCGTCACTAAGAGCCCCATACCGATCAACTTTGGCGGCTTAATCCAATTCCTGATCGCACTCGATCAGACCAACGTCACAACCCCGCTCAACGGCAGCAATAACGCCGCCGACTTCCATCCCATGAAGGGGCCCTTTACCACGCAGACCTTGCGCGGACTGGCGAACTCCGGGGCCATGCACTGGCGCGGCGACCGTTCCACGGGCTTCTTTGGGACCGACCCGTTCGATTCCAACTTGTCGTTCAATAATTTTATAGTCGCCTTCCAGAGTCTGGTCGGCAGCGTCTACCAGCCGTCCGAAGGTCAGATGCAGAACTTCGCCACCTTTCAGTTGCAAGTGGTCCCGCCGCCCAACCCCGTGCGCAATCTGGATAACTCGCTGACTGTATCGCAGCAGAATGGGCAGGCGTTCCATTCCGGTACGCGTCCGTCCGACGGCATTGTCTCGGCGGCTCTCGATCAGGTTTTCGGCCAGTCGTCCTTCACCTGCGCCGGGTGCCATACATTGAATCCGGCGAACGGACAGTTTGGCACGGGCGGCAACCAAAGCTTTGAGGACCTCACTCAAATTGTCAAGATCCCGCATTTGCGCAACCTATACGCCAAGATCGGCATGTTCGGCGCCGCGGGCATCACTTTATTCAGCTCGCCTGACAGCGGGTTCATGGGCGATCAAATCCGCGGCTTTGGCTTCCTGGGCGACGGCAGCGTAGATACCCTGTTCCGTTTCTTCAGCGGCACGGTGTTCGCCCCCACTTCAAACTCGGGCTTCCCACAGAACAACCCGGATGGAACGCGTCGCGATGTGGAGCAGTATATGCTCGCGTTCGATAGCGATCTTGCGCCCATTGTCGGTCAGCAAGTCACTCTGACCAGTACCAATACGGCCGCCGCCGGCCCGCGGATCGACTTACTGACCCAGCGAGCCTCCGCTCCATTCGTATCCAAGGTGTTGAACGGATCGGCGATGGAGTGCGACCTGGTGGCGCAGGTAGTCCAAAATGGCCGGGTGATGGGCTTCCTATACGATCCGGCTGCCATCAACTTCATTCCAGCCGATGGCTCGCCGCGCGTGTCCGACTCTGCTCTGCGCGCGCTTGCGGCAACTCCGGGCCAAGAAGTGACATACACCGCAGCCACACCGGGGTCGGGATCGCGGGTAGCGTCTAACCACTAATCCTCGTTGTGTGCCGGGTTGTCAACTCAATGTCACTTACTTTGCCGGATGCGGAGTGGTGTGAGGTGGGACAGACGNNGGCCGTACTTTAGCGAAACATAACAGACCACGAAAGGCGATGGTCTGTCCTGCCAAGCGGCCACGAGGCGGATCCTCAGCCGATCCGCCAGGATTGGCTGCCCCACAATTTGTGCGGAATGGTCACTGGGAGTCAAAAGTAAGCGGCACTGGGTTGTCAACCTGCCGCATCGGCTGTCACTAACTACGCCAGGCTTTTATATTAGCAACGCCAAGGACGCCGGCACTCGCATCCGGGCATACGCTATGCAACATAGGCTTTGCAATGCTTGAACCTTTCAAACTCCAGGCAAGCGCCTTTCCGTTGGCCTTGCTGCTGATGCCAGCCTTGTGCGCGCAGGAGTCCACATGGCGGGACCCGTCCAAGCACCGTATCCAGTTCGTAACCGTAGATGATGGCGTGCGTCTGGAGGTCCTCGATTGGGGCGGATCCGGTAGACCGCTGGTGCTGTTGACGGGTTCGGGGAATACGGCGCACGTGTTCGACGATTTCGCCGGGAAGTTGACTGGCATCGCCCACGTTTACGGAATTACGCGGCGGGGCTTCGGCGCTTCCAGTCATCCCGAATCGGGGTACACGGACCAACGTCTGGCGGATGATGTTCTTCACGTTTTGGACTCGCTCAAACTCGTTGCTCCCGTTCTGGCGGGCCATTCCATGGGAGGAAACGAGCTGACTAAGGTGGGTTCGCAATACCCCGATCGCGTTAGCGGACTGGTTTATCTGGATGCAGGGGCCGACCCGAAGGATTTCCCGGCAAGCGATCCCGCATATATGGCGCTGGCCAACCCGGACGCCGCGCCATTTTCCCAGCCCGTCCCCGCCACAAAACCCGCGGAAACCCAGCCATCGACCGAAGATCGAGACTCAAAGCCGCACGAAGCCGCATAAAGACCACAAGATTTCGAGGCTTCACCAACCCAATCTGCCATCGACGCAACTCCCAGCGATAGCACTCTACCGGCTCCCCTCGGAGCCACGACCGTGAGGAGTGGTCTTATCGAAATACGAGACCGTATTTATGAAACGGGATACTAAAATAGAAGCATGGCGCTCAAGTTCACCACCTCTTATATCGAAGACTCGGTGGATCTGCTCCAGTACTACAAAAAGCTTGCCGAACGCGCGATGGATCAGGTTACGGACGAGCAGCTTTACGCAACGCTGGATGGAGAGATGAATTCGATTGCGATCGTGGTGAAGCACATCGCAGGCAATATGCGGTCTCGCTGGACCGATTTCCTGACGACCGATGGGGAGAAGCCTGACCGCGCTCGCGACACGGAATTTGTGAATCCGCCGGCTACCCGCGAGGCGTTGTTGCAGGTATGGGAGGATGGCTGGAGCCGCGTATTCCGGGCCCTGGAGCCGCTTTCCGATTCCGACCTGGGGCGTACGGTGACCATCCGCGGCGAAGCGCATTCGGTCATGCAGGCGATCAACCGGCAGATGGCGCATTACGCGAATCATGTCGGGCAGATTGTCATGCTGGCGAAGCATTTCGCGCATGACCGGTGGCAATCGCTAACCGTACCGCGCAACCGGTCGACGGTAACGCCGGCGATCTTGTCGCCGGTTCTTTTCCGTGGCAATCGCTAACCGTGCCGCGCAACCGGTCGACGGAGTTCAACCAGAGGGTCGCAGCGGGAGATGCCAGCCAGCGGTAAGAGAACACTGGTGAGAATCCATCCGGCCGCGGGCGATTGACGGGGCGCCCGGAAACTGGGATTTGTGCTGTGCGCCCCAGATGCGCCCGCACGGGCGAGCGTCCGCGCTCAACACCCGCCATCGAAGCTGGGGCCGCGGCCATCGGGTATGCGCCGCACGCTTTGCCGGGCGCCCCGTAGCTAACACACGTTACTATGGGGTTGAAACCAGCCTCCGATGCCGCATCTTCTACGAATCCTGCCATCGCTGCCCGACCTCACGGTCGCCGGGGCCATCGACATTCTGCTGGTTGCGTCCCTCATCTACCAATGCCTCATGGTGGTGCGCGGAACGCGCGCCGGCCACATCCTGGCCGGTATTCTGGTGATGATGGCGCTCTACGGCGCCGCGCTCTGGGCGGGTCTGGAAGCGCTGCGCTCGGTGCTGTCGTTCATCGTTCCTTACCTTGGTATTGCGATCATCGTGCTGTTTCAATCGGAGATCCGGCGCACGCTGGCGCGCATCGGACGAAAGCGTTGGTTCGGGCTGGCAAGAGGATTCCAGGCGCCGGAATCGGCCGGCGAAATTCTGTTCGCGGTGGAGCTGCTGGCCGAAAAGAAGATCGGCGCGCTGATTGTGATTGAGCGCGATATCGGGCTGCGAACGTTCGTCGAAAGCGGCGTACGCCTGGACGCGCACATCTCCCGCGATCTGCTGCTTTCCATTTTTCAGCCCGGATTGCCGCTGCACGACGGCGCCGTGATCGTACAGAAAGACCATATCGCGGCGGCGGCCTGCTTTTTGCCGCTGACCACCAATCCTGCATTGTCGGTGCAGCTTGGCACGCGCCACCGCGCCGCTATCGGCATCACCGAAGAGGCCGATTGCCTTACGCTGGTGGTCTCCGAAGAGACCGGGCGCATCTCGGTGGCCGCGTTTGGCGAGCTGAACCAGGGGCTCAGCATCCATGAAGTATCGGAACGCATCAACCGCCATTTCGGCGTGCGGCGCCCCACGCTCATGCACATTGACGAGTTTGCCGCCGATATCCCGCTGGCGCCCGAGCCCGTTGGTCCGGCCGGACGCGCATCCGAAAAGGCCGGCCACCCATGATCGCGGCGCTGCTAAGCGGAGCCATGTGGACGTTGCGGCTGATCTTCGAAAACATCGGCTGGAAGCTTCTATCGCTGGCCGCCGCCGCGACCATCTGGGCGATGGTGGCCACCGAGCCGGAACTTTCCACGTTCGCCGGCACGCAGGTGGAGTACAAGAATTTGCCCAACGATTTGGAAATAGGTTCCAGCCCGCTCACTTCAGTGATGCTCGAGCTGCGCGGGCCTTCGGGTCAGCTTAGCGGGATCGGCGAGGCGAGCCTGCACCCGCAAATAATTCTCGATATGTCCGCGGCCGTGGCCGGTGAGCGCACCTTCACGGTGGATGATCGCGCGGTGAAACTGCCGCGAGGCGTACGCCTGGTGCGGGCCATGCCGGCGCAGGTACGCTTCGATTTCGAGCGGCGCGCCGAAGCCAGCGTACCAGTGACGGTCCGGATCACCGGCCAAGGCCACGATGGGTACTTTGTGGCGAGCCAAAGCGCGCAGCCCAGCCATCTGGGAATTGTGGGACCGGCGAGCCATGTGGCGCGCGTGACGCAGGCCGTCACCGACGCTGTGGACGTTTCGCAGGTTGTGGGGACTTCGGAATTTCGCGTAAATGCCTTCTTGAACGACCCGTATGTGCGGTTTCAAGGTTCGCCGCAGGTGGATGTGACTATCACCATGAAGAAGAAATAGAACAGGGGACCAGATTTGGCAAAACAGTTATTCGGCACCGATGGCATTCGCGGCGTGGCGGGAGAGTATCCTCTCGACCGGGCGACCGTGTTCGCGTTCGGCGTGGCGTTGGGCGACGACGCTGCGAAGATGCGGGAGCATCCACAGATCCTGATCGGCGCCGATACCCGCGAGAGCGGTCCGTGGATCGCGGAGCTGGTGGCGGGAGGGCTCGAAAGCCGCGGCGCGCGCGTGGACTATGCCGGCGTGATCACCACGCCCGGCGTGGCATACCTGACGCGCACCGGCCCATACGCCGCGGGCGTGATGATTTCAGCCTCGCACAATCCATACCGCGACAACGGCATCAAAGTCTTCAGCCACAGCGGATTCAAGCTGCCGGATTCGGAGGAGCATGAAATCGAGCAGGATATTCTGCGCCTGCGCGAAGTGGGTGTGGAGCCGAAGGCCGCGAATCTAAAGGCCGACGATTCGCTGGATGGGAGCTACCTGGAGTTTCTGCTTTCCACGGTTTCGACGCGCTTCGACGGCATGCGCGTGGCGCTCGATTGCGGCAATGGCGCCGCCTATGAATTGGCGCCGGCGCTTTTCGCGCGCCTGGGCGCCGAAACCATCGTGCTGAACGACGCCCCGGACGGCCGGAACATCAATCTGGGTTGCGGCGCGCTGCACGTGGAAGGGCTGCGCGACGCGGTGCTGGCGAACGGCGCCGATTTCGGCGCGGCCTTCGACGGCGACGCCGACCGCGCTATCTTTATCGCCAGGAGCGGCAAGATTGTGGACGGCGATGCCGTGCTGCTGGTCACGGCGCGCGCCATGAAGGCCCAGGGCCGGCTGTGTTCCGATACGGTGGTCTCGACGGTAATGTCGAACCTGGGTCTCGAAAAGGCGCTCGCAACCGGCGGCATCCAAATGGTACGTACGCCCGTGGGCGATAAGTACGTGCTGGAGGAGATGGTGCGCTTGAATGCGGCGCTGGGCGGCGAGCAATCGGGCCACGTGATCTTCCGCGAATACTCCACCACCGGCGATGGCCTGCTGACCGCGTTGCGACTCTTCGAAATTGCGCGTCTCGCGGGCGTGGGGCTTGACGAGCTCACGGCGGACCTGTTTATTTATCCGCAACGGCTGGTCAACGTGCGCGTGCGCGACAAGAAAGGCCTGCTGGAGATGCCAGCCATCGCGCAGGAGATCCGGCGCGTGGAAGATGCGTTTGCCGGAACGGGCCGCGTGCTGGTACGGTTCTCAGGCACCGAGCCGCTGGCGCGCGTAATGGTGGAAGGTCCGGACCTGGAACAGGTGGAAAGCTTCAGCTTGAGCATCGCCGAAGCGATCCGCCGCGAAATGGGCGAATAGTGAGTGGGACAGGCCTCCTGGCCTGTCGTTTTGATATGCCGATCCGGCTCTTCTACTGCGACCATCACCCCATTCCATTGCCGCCAGGCCACAAGTTTCCAATGGAGAAGTACGCGCTGCTGCGCGGCCTGCTCGAAGCCGATGGCTTCTACCAACTGGAAGCGGCGCCGCTTGCGGGCCGTGAGACCATCGAGCTGGCTCACGACCCCGCTTATGTTCGCGGCTTCCTGGAGGGATCTCTGGACGCGCGCGTGCTTCGCCGCATCGGCTTTCCCTGGTCGGAGTCTCTGGTGCGCCGCACGCTGGCTTCGGTGGGCGGCACGTTGGCGGGCTCGCGCGATGCGCTGGCGTGCGGCATCGGCGGCAACCTGGCGGGCGGCACGCACCACGCGTTTCGCGGCGAAGGCGCGGGGTTCTGCGTGTTCAACGATCTGGCGGTGGCCATCCTCACGCTACGGAGCGAAGGCCGCATCGCGCGGGCGGCGGTGATCGATCTCGACGTCCACCAGGGCGATGGCGCCGCCAGCATCTTCGAAGACGATCCGGATGTATTGACGTTCTCGATGCATGCCGCGAACAACTTCCCGTTCCGCAAGCAGCGAAGCAAAGTCGATATTGCGTTGGCGGACGGAACCGGCGATGCGGAGTATCTGAGGCAGCTTCGCGAGGCGCTTCCGGCGGTAGCCCGTTTCCGCCCGGACCTGGTGATGTACCAGTCCGGCGTGGATGTGCTGGCGGGCGATCGTCTGGGGCGGCTGAGCTTGTCGCACGCGGGGCTGATTGCGCGCGATGAGATGGTTTTCCGGTTTACGAAGGCGAGCGCGATTCCCGTGGCGATTACGTTGGGAGGAGGTTATGGCGATCCGATATCGAGGACGGCTGAAGCGCATGCCAATACGTTTCGCACGGCGGCGGCTGTTTATGCTGGTTGGCGAGCGCCGTGGCAGGCTAAAGCATGCGCTACCTGAGCCCGCAATTTCGCAAATATGATCGCGTGTTTCGAGAAGACCGCGTCTGTCCCACGTTGGCGCGCTTTCGTGGGGCAGGCGCTTTCGCCTGCCAACCGATTGTTTCAAAGCTTCTCACGGTCGTGGCTCCGATCGGAGCCGCGCGCGTCGGCAAGCGGTCTTGCAAGTTGGCAACCGCTGTCGCGCTGCTCTGCGCCATGCTCGGCTGCCGCACGTCCACCGTCGCGCACGCTGTAGATCCTGAAGCCGCCTCCTGCATTCCCGCGGACACGCTGGTGCTCGCAGGCGTGAACCTCGATCGGCTGCGCGCGGCGCCGCTCTATTCGAAGCTGCCGGCCGCGGCCGCTGCGATCGCTGGTGCGTTCACAGGCGCTTCCTCCGCTCTGCTCGCTTATAACGGCAAGGACCTGCTGGTAATCGCCCGCGGCTCGTTCGCGCAGGCGCCGGCCGGCGCCACGCTCGCGGCCCCTGACCTCGCGCTCTTTGGAACACCGCAACTGGTGGCGGCGGCGATGGCGCAGCGGCGCTCGCACGCCGCCGGCGCGCCCGCGCTGCTGGCGCGCGCCGAATCCATCGCGGCCGGACGGCAGATCTGGATCGCGATGCAGGGCGGCGTGGCGTTCCCGCTCAGCGGCAACGCGGCCAACCTCAATCGGTTGCTGCACAATGCGGAATCCGCCACCGTGACCGCGAGCTTCGATTCCGGATTGGTGCTCGAAGTGACGGCGATCGGACGCACCACCGATGCCGCGCGCAACATCGAAGAGACTGTGCGCGCCGATATCACGCTGGCTGCGGCGGCCGAAGCGCGCCAGCCGGATCTGGCGAAACTGCTGCGGTCGATCCGCATCGATCGCGAGGATCGAAGCCTGCGGATCACGCTGTCGGCGGACCAGGATGCGGCGGCGAAGATGATTGCGGCGCTGGCGCACTGACAGCCGAGTGGGGTGGACCCCCTGGTTGCCCCCCTTGGTTCCCCCACTGGGTCCGCGGCCGCCCCCCCGGTCGGCCTCTTCAGGTCAGGGACCCGCGCGGACCAGGGAGTCCGCCCGGCGCCCGCCCACAGTCTGGTTGCCGGCCGCCGCCACAACAAGTCACGCCAGGGAATCGAGGTATTGGCGAGCGTAATCGATGGACTTCAGAATATTGTCGTCTTCGAGTTTCAATTGCGCCTCGGGACTCATGCCCGTGGTTCGCGGGAGCGGGCTCTTCGGCTTGTTCTTGTGTACGATCTCAAGCACTCGCGCCAGGTCGCGTGCGGGCAGAGGGCTGTAGGCATCGTCGAACGTCACCCAATACTTATCGGTGAACACCGGGATCTTGAGTGGATCGCGGGTGATCATCTCCAGATCGAACGGCATATTCGGGTCCTTGTTTCGCAAGGATGCGACCATCCCCTTGATATCGAGGAAGCCTTCGCCGAGCGGCACTTCTGATAGCAGGAATCCGTCTTCGTAAGGCTCCACGGCCATGTCTTTGAGGTGGCAGGCGAACGTGTAAGGCAGCAGGTTGCGGAGTGTCTCCGCCGGGTCTTCGCAAAGCGCTACGTTATTACCGAAATCGAAGTGGACGCCAACCCACTCGCTGCCCACGCGCTTAAGCCAAGCCGCTTGTTCCGCGGAGCGCCAGCCCTTATGGTTTTCGATTCCCAACCGCACGCGGTATTTGCGAAGAACCGGCTCGGCGAGGGCGATCGACTTCTGGGCTCGTTCGTAGCTCTGCTTGAAAGCGTCGAAGGCGGCAAACTCCTCATAGCGCCTGGCTGTCATCGCAGCGTGCAACGAGATAGCGCCACACTCCTTGGCCGCCTTCACCGATGCGTCGAAGGCGGCGACGCCGGCGTCGTCGCGTGGGTAGCCGACGTCCAGGATCACCCGCATATTGTAGGCTTCGATCTTCTGCCGGAACGCCTTGATGGACTCCGGATCGGTGGGCGGCAGACGCGTCTCCACTACTCCGAAACCCAGGCTGTGACAGTACTCGACGAAGTCGAAAGGTTTGGCGCCGCCACGGCTGGCGCGCGATCGTACGGGGAAGCCCGCCGGGGCGCCACCCATGTTGCGCATCGGTTTCCCCGATGGCTGCGCCAAGCCGGGTCTTAGCGATAAAAAAGCGGACGCGGCGCCGGCCGCTCCCAGCAAATGTCTCCTAGTCATCTTTCCGTTACTCCTTCCCAAGTTCGGCCCCATCAATTCTCGCATTTCACCAGCTTGAAGGCGAACACAGTGTCACCGGCGCCGGCCAGCAGATACTGGCTGCCGTTGAGCATATATGTCGATGGGCCGTTGCTCACCATCGTGCCTGTGCGAAAGTGCCAAAGTATCCGGCCCAGCGCCGGATCGAACGCAAGCAGATTCCCTGAAGGATCGCCGGTAAACAGCAGCTTGCCCGCCGTGCTCAATACACCGGGAAAGGCGTTGCCGAAACCTCCACTCGGGTACTTGTGCTTCCACGCAACGTTGCCGGTCTTGTAGTCAATCGCCACCAGAATGGGCTCCGAAAGGCCGCCGCCGCCGTATCCTTGCGGCTGCAGATCGTCGTCCGTTAGATAAGTGACGCTGTATCCCTGTTTCGCATTCGCATAGAACAGACCTGTTTCCGGATTGAAACTCGGCGGAGCCCAGTCAGTCCCGCCGCCCCCAGGCGTATCGATCAGGGAGCCATCGACCTTGGGTTCCTTGGCCGGATCCGGAATCGGCTGGCCTCTGGAGTCGATGCCTTTCATCCAGTTCACGCCGATGTAGCCCTTAGTTACCAGACTCTCTCCAGTAGTTCGATCGAGCACCGTGAAGACGCCGTTGCGGGCCGCCTGGGCAAGCATCTTGCGCGGTTGCCCGTTGAATAGCCCGTCGAATAACACAGGTGTCTCTACGTTGTCCCAGTCGTGAGTATCATGCGGCGATGGCTGGTGGTACCAGACCAGTTTGCCCGTATCGGCATTTAACGCCACAATGGAAGCGGTCCAAAGGTTAGCGCCTTTCCGCCCCTGGCCGGCGAAGACCGGATTCGGATTGCCCGTTCCCCAGTAAATCAGATTCAACTCGGGATCGTAAGTGCCCGGCAGCCATGTCATGCCGCCGCCGTGCTCCATGGCTTGCGGATTCGGCCACGTCTCGGAGCCAGGCTCGCCCTTGCGGGGCGTGGTGTTCCAGCGCCATTGCAAGTCTCCGGTTTCGGGGTCGCGGGCGTCGAGGTAACCGGGGACGTCCATGGCATCGCCGCCCACGCCCACCATGACGTGATTCTTTACCACCAGGGGGCTCATGGTGCAGAAATACTGCATCTTCTCGTCGGCGATCTTCTTCCTCCATCGCTCCTTGCCATCCTTCGCGTTCAGCGAAATGAACCAGCAGTCGGGAGTCATGAAATACAACCAATCGCCATACATCCCGAGGCCGCGGTTACCCACCAGATGCCCGCCCTTATCCTGCCAACTGTAGTTCCAAATCTCCTCGCCTGTGCGGGCGTCGATGGCCCAGGCATGATCGGGAATCGTAAAGTAAAGGATTCCATTGACCATCAGCGGAGTAGATGTGATGGAGGGATTGCCGACGCCGCGCTGCGGGCCGATATTCGCGACGCGGTAGAACCACGCCAGGGAAAGGCTGCCGATGTTAGTCGCGTCGATCTCGGTAAGCGGGCTGAAGCGCCGGCCCGAATAGTCGCCGTTGTAAGTCGGCCAGGCGTCGATGGCAGGTTTCAGGAGCGCCTTCGGGTCGAGAGACTGACTCGCTAACACTAAGGGGGCCAAACTCAGAGTGAGCGCCAGGGACAACCGCTTGCTAACGCGCGCGGCTCCGATCTGAGCCACGGCCGCGGGGGAGTGGTCTATTGACAGCTTCATTTCAGCCTCGCCAGATAAGCGGTGAGATTGTGCATGTCCGCGTCGGTGTACTTTTCCAGTAACTGCCGGTGCCCCATTAGACGATCTTCCTTCTGAATCTTGAGTCCTTCCCGCGGCCACGAGTGATAGTTGCCTGCGCCGTCATACATCGAAACGTTGACATCGTCCTGGGCCTTCAAAGCGCCTGTAAAGGACTCGCCCGACGGCAACGTGACTGTCACCTTCTGCCCTCTTGCGCCGCCTCTGCCGCCGGGCCACACGAATCTGGTCTGCAATTGGTCCGGCTGGTATCTGCTTCCGATGTGAGCGAAATCGCCGGTCACTGAGTGGCACGAGTTGCAGCCTCCGGCTCCATCGAAGGAAGCCTCCCCGGCTTGGGCGTCGCCGGTGACCACATTGAGGCGCTTGTATGTGCCCCGATTGGCGACCAATTCCACTTGCAGGTGAAGGTACTGGGCAATATCGTAGAGCTGGCCTTCCGCGAAGTTGGGAAACGCAGGCATGCCTTTGTCGGGGAAGCCCTTGGCGACGACGGGTCCGATCACCTCGCCTTTCTCGTCATGCAGCACCAATGCGGAGCGGACCAGGTTAGGCCCCCCCGCACCCCTCGCCTTCTCGCCGTGACAGAAGGCGCAATTGGGGGCGTACAGCTTCTCGCCGCGGCTGGCAGCGGCAGCGTCGGGAGCCGGACCGAGTCCCAGGAACTCCCTGGTGTTGCCGCCGCCCCGGCCGCCTCTGCCGGCCGGCGGAATATCGTCTTGGGCGATCAAAGGCAACGCTGCCGCCAGAAACAGGGCGCATACATGGAACCGCGGTAGGAGATACATGACTGGTCTCCAGGTCTCTAATAGTTTACTCTCAACTTCGCCGCTGCGATGTGGGCGCCGGTTCGCACGTGCAATGTCCCCACTGGGGACAGAGGTTTCGCGCCTGCGAAAACGCGTTCACACGAGTGTGAACGCGGCACGCAGGAGTGCGTGCGCCGCGAACTTTAGCGCTTGGAACGCGCCTTCGGGGTAGCGCCGCTCTTGATAATCAATTTCGTAAGCAGATCCTCGGCTTGGTCAATCGGAAGAGGGTCGGCGATATCGATGGGTGTTCTACCCCGGGCATCCTTCTCGTCGAGTGGGGCGCCCTTGTCCGCTAGAAACTGAATCACCTTACAGATCTCGGGCTGCGTGGAGGTCGCCATGGTACCGGTCACCGAGGCGTGCATCACGGTGCTGCCGGTGCTGGTGACCGCCTTGACGTCCGGGTCTAACTCAAAAACGTACTTTACGATCTCTACGTGGCCGCTCCCCACCGCGGCCATCAGCAGCGTGCTGCCGTCCTGGGCCTTGAGTTTAGGATCGCCGCCCGCCGCGACGAGCGCGCGGACGATATCCGGGTGGTTCGCTTTGGCGGCTACCATCACAGGCGTTTGTTCGCCGGAGACCGGGCGGAAACCACCGCCGCCTCCGCGTCCACCCGCGGCGGGAGCCTTCGCCGTGCGGGCGTTCGGATCGCCGCCTTTGGCGAGCAGTTTCTTGACGAGTTCCAGGTCGCCGGATTGCGCGGCCGTGTGCAACGGAGTATTTCCGCCCCGGTCCGCCACGTTGGGATCGGCGCCGCCATCCACCAGCGCGCCCGCCGCCAAAGTGCTCTTCGAGGCTGCTGCCACGAGTAACACCTTAGTGCCGTCCGGCAGCGCGAAATTCGCATCGGCGCCCGCGGCGAGCAGTTCCTGCACGGATTTCGGATCGTTCTTTACCGCGGCGAATACCAGGGCCGTGAAACCGCTCTTCGATGCGGCGTTGATCTCGGCTTTGTGCTCGATCAGGATTTGCACCACGTTCGCGTGGCCTTCCGCCGCCGCCCACATCAGTGCGGTTTGCCCTTTGCGCGATTCCGCCACGTTCACGGGTGCGCCGTGCGCGATCAACTGCGTCACCACCTCGGCGCTGCCCGAATTGGCGGCGATCATCAGCGCAGTCTCGCCATCCCAACGCGCGGCGCTGGCGTCCGCCCCGGCTTTCAGCAAGTGGTCCACCAGAAGGTTATCGCCGGTGGCCGCGGCCAGAGTGAGCGGCGTTTCGCCATACTCGTCCGCGGTCTTCGCATCCGCGCCGGCGACGAGCAGCAGATCGGCGGACTGGCGGTCGTCCAGATACGCGGCCCATGCCAGCGCAGTGGCGCCGTCGGGTTGCGCCGCATTCACATCGGCATGCTGCGCCAGGAGGGAAGTGACGGCTTTGCTGTCGCGGCGTTTTACGGCGTCGGCGAGGCGAAGGTCGCCGGCGGCTATGCAGGGAGAGATAGATAGGATGAACAAGGCGGCGTACTTTGCATAAGATGTGGATTGCATAAGCCTCCTATTTCACTTCGATGGGCGTTCAGGCGAAGAACGAAGCGCGTTCACACGAGCGACAGACGATCCCTTCGGGAGCGTCTGTCGCGGCAGAAACCTCGGTTTTTTGCCACCGCGCAGAAGTGTATTTCCGTGCAAGGCAAAGATTCCGC
The DNA here is from genome assembly GCA_003135055.1 of Bryobacterales bacterium. Lineage (GTDB taxonomy): Bacteria > Acidobacteriota > Terriglobia > Bryobacterales > Bryobacteraceae > PALSA-243. The sequence continues at coordinate 50,492 of PLDF01000165.1, forward strand.
GCTGTTTCGTTATACACTTGGCCTGTCCGCGAGGTTTCTGGAGAGTGTGAACGCGGCACGCAGGAGTGCGTGCGCCACGAGCTTTGGCCATGATCTCCGGCCACACAAAGAAACTCATAGTCTCTAACCATGAGAGCCCCGGCTGAAAGCCGGCTACAGCCAGGACTGGCTGCCCCACAAAGATCTTCATACGCCGGAGAGATATTCCAGCTCGCCGGTGGAGTCGCCAAAATGCTCGGTTCGTACGCCGCCCTTATCCAGCAGGCTCACCAGCAGATTGTTCAGCGGCGTGTCCTTCGGATAATTGAGATGGCGGCCACCCTTAAGCTGACCCGCGCCCCCGCCCAATACGGCGGTCGGCAGCTCGTGGTGCGTGTGTATATTGGCGTCGCCCAGGCCGCTGCCGTATAGGATCAGGCTGTGATCGAGCAGGTTGCCGTCGCCGTCCGGGGTCGCTTTCAGCTTTCCCAGGAAGTAGGCGAATGTCTCGACCAGGTGCGCGTCGATCTTGGCGACTTTCTCGATCTTCACCGGATCGTTCTGGTGATGCGTGATCGAATGGTGCCCGTCGGAGATGCCGATGGAACGATATGGACGGTTGCTGCCGGCCCTTCCCAGCATGAACGTGATCACGCGAGTCATGTCGGTCTGGAACGCGACGACTTGCAGATCCATCATCAGTCTGGCATGATCTTCAAACTCTGCCGGGATGGAGCTCGGACGCTCCATGGTTGGCAGTCTGAGCTCGGTACTCTGCTGCTCCGCCTTTTGGATGCGCCGCTCGATGTCGCGGATGGCTTCCAGATATTCGCTGAGCTTGCTTCGGTCGCCGGCTCCAAGCTTCGTATCCAGCCTGTCGATACTTCCGGAAACATAGTCGAGAATGCTGCGCTGCTCCTTGAGCATGGCCAGGCGGGCTTCGGGATCGGTGCTCTCGCCGTCGCCGAAGAGACGCTCGAACACCGCGCGCGGATTCACTTCCACCGGCAGAGGCGTGGTGTCGCCGCGCCAACTGACCGTATTCGTGTACGCGCAGCTATAACCCGAATCGCACCCTCCAGCGAGCGACGGCCCTTCGAGACCGAGCTCAAGCGAAGCCAGTTGCGTATTCTTCCCAAGCTCCCTCGCGGCAAGCTGGTCCGCGGAGATTCCGGCGCGGATGCCGACGCCCTCGGTCTTCTTGGGGTGAACGCCGGTGAGCCATGTGGCGCCTTCGCGCGCGTGGTCGCCCGCGCCGTCGCCCAAAGCCCGGCCGTTGACCTGGGCCAAACCCGTGAGCACGGTTAAGTTCTCACGGAACGGCTCCAGAGCCTTCATGGTGGGCGTGAACTCGAAGCCCGTCCCTTCGGCTTTCGGAATCCACCGGTCGAGAATCATGCCGACCGGATGGTAGACAAATCCCAGGCGGACCACCGGTTTTGCCGCGGAGGCCCTTGCCAGCGCGGGAACCATGGAATCGAGCAGGGGCAGGGCCATGGCTGTGCCAAGACCGCGCAGAAAAGTGCGGCGATGCAGGGACTTTTTGGTGATAATCATTGTTCCGGAGTCCTCCTCATTTGAAAAGGCGTACTTTTAACGATAGCAGTTACCAGGGCCGACATTTTATAGTTGTCGGACGCGGCTTGCCGAATAATGGAGCGCACCGCCGGTTTGTCATAGTATTCCAAACCCCGGCCCAGAGCGTAAGTGAGCAGCTTTTCGGTGACGGTAGTCTCGAACTGGTAGCCGTAATTCGCCACCAGAAGCTTCTTTAGTCCCGCAGGCCCTTGAAACTGGACGCCGCCAGGCAGCTTGCCCGAAGCGTCGATGGCGGAGCCGCCATCCTGGTCCCGCCATTTGCCGACGCCATCGAAATTTTCCAGCGCGAACCCGATGGGGTCCATACGGGCGTGGCAGGAGGCGCAAATCGCATTCGAGCGGTGCAGCTCCATCTGCTCGCGCATGGTGAGCGGCTTCCCATCCTTAGAGTGCGCCTCCAACTCGGGAATGTCGGGCGGCTTGGGCGGTGGCGGCGATCCGAGCAGGTTGTCGAGAATCCACTTGCCCCGCTGCACCACCGAAGTCCGGTTGGGATACGAGGTCACGGTGAGAATGCTGCCTTGTCCCAGCAAGCCGCCGCGATTGGGGTCGGTGAGGGTCACCTTGCGGAATTGCGGACCATAGATATTCGGAATTCCGTAATGCTCGGCCAGGCGCTGGTTGAGGAACGTATAGTTCGCATCGAGCAGATCCATCACGCTGCAATCTTCGCGCAGGATGTTCTGGAAGAACAGCTCGGTCTCCTGCCGGAATGCCTGACGCAGGCTTTCGTCGAACTCGGGGAAGGCGTCAGGGTCCGGCTTCTGCTGGGCGAGATTGCGAATGTAGAGCCACTGCCCGGCGAAGTTCGAGACCAGCGACGCCGAGCGCGGGTCGTCGAGAAGGCGGCGCACCTGCTTGTCCAAAACGGCGGGATCCTTCAACTTGCCCTTTTCCGCCAGATCGAGCAACTGATCGTCGGGAACGCTGCTCCACAGGAAGAAGGAGAGCCGCGACGCCAGCTCGAAATCGCTGATGCGGTATACGCTGCCTGGGTTGATGCCAGTGCCGATGCCAGTGCCTTTACCGGCGCCTTTACCGGGTTGGAGCGCAGCCGATGAGGCCGCGCCACTCGGCAGACTGCCGCGCGGGTCTTGCTCTATGCGGAACAGAAAGTCGGGGGAGACCAGCATGGCTCGAAGCGCCTTTTCGATGCCGAAATCGAAATCGCGCTCGGCGCGGCCGCTCTGGTAAAAAGCCAGCAGCGGTCTGATGTCCGCGTCGGTGAGGGGTCTGCGAAACGCGCGGCGTCCAACGGTAGCGAGGATGGTGCGCGCGCAAGGTTCCTCGTCCTTGCTGGTAGCCGGGTGGCACACAAATATTCTGGCGCGACTGGGCGTATCGCCGGAACCCGTGACATTATAAGGTCCGTCGAGAGTGATGCCCGTTACCTGCGGTGGAGCGCCGGTTTCAGGAACTTCAAAGCGCTTCAGCTTGGCGCCATCGAGACGCAGATCCAGTTCGGCCATTGGCGCCTGGCCTTTGCCACCGGGCTGAGTGCCGCCGTCCGCACCGGCTGCGGCGGCCGCTGCGGCTGCTGCGGCAGCACCGCCGCGGCGCCCGCCCGGAACCACTTCGGCTTTCGCCGATTCCCTGAGGAAGGTTACGCCGATCGTCCGCAAGCCCGCCGGAATGGCCTGGCGAACCTCCCAACGGTTTTTGGCTTCCCCACCGCCCTGGTTGAGTTTGACCCGGATGACGTATTCGGCATCGACGGGGAAATAGTACCGGAGCGCAAAGCCGCCGCGCGAATCGAACGGCAGATCGTCACTGACGCGCTCATTCCGATCGCCGCCGCCGGCGCCCGGCGCATCCTGGCGGGCCGGGAAATCTTCCACCGAGGATTTGACGCTGGTGTTTCCCACGGCCAGGCGGCTGATCAAACGAGCCACCGACATGTACTTTTCGAGCAGAGCCGGAGAGACCGACAGCACATCGCCGATGTTGTCGAAACCGTAACCCGAATCGTCAACGGGCAGCGACGAACCGGGCTGAATGTCGAGCGCCAGTATGTCGCGTATGGCGTTGCTGTATTCCGCACGGTTGAGCCGGTGAATCGCCGGCCTGCCCGGATTAGGATGGGTTGCCGCAGCCTGGTCGAGAGTGCCTTCCAACGATTTGGTAAATGCATCCAAAACCGGCGCCGGCGGACGCGGCATTCCGGCGGGAGGCATCTCGCCCGTACGGACCTTGCGCAGCACCCTTTCCATGATGGCGGCGTTGGCGGCAGCGTTGGAGAAGTCGATGGCCTCCAGAGAGACCCCGGCGGTCAGCGCTTTTTGGTTGTGGCAAACGACGCAATATTGATCCACCAGGGCACGCGGAGTTGGCGCGGTGTGCGAAGCGGGGGCGGCTTGCGGAACGACCGGGGCGCGGGCGCTGGTCTGCGAGAGGGCGGTACTCGACGGAAAAACGGCAACGGCGAGGAGGGTCAGAGCGGCCCACCGGGGTACGGCTCTCCCGACCTTTTTTACATACATCAATTTAAATTGTCTTCCAAAACCCGGCAGAAATCAATCCTATCCTCGGTATTTCTGGGCGCCTGAAGCCTTTTCGGGACAATCTGCTGTCGCGGGCGCTGCCGCCCATCGGAAGCGCCTGAAGTTGCGTTGATTGCGGATGGTCGAGGATTTCTTGAAACTTCATCGTTTGCTTCCAGGGGGATGGGAGATCTGGGGGTCTTGGCCGGGTTTGCCAGGAGAATTTGGTCGGCGGCCGACGAACGCGGATGAAACCGGAATCGGCATTTAAGGCGACAGGCCAGGAGGCCTGTCCCACTGTGTTCGGAAATGGGATTAGGGTCGTTTGGCATCTCGACTGTGGGAAGCATATCGAGGGCGCGGGGTGAGTGCCGATACATGAGGTGAGGACGGGTCACAACGGCCATCTGGTCCCGCGCGTGCCGCAGTCGAGGTCGCCGGCGGTCCGGGTATCGAACCTGCGGGTTTCGATGGACCAGGCGCGCCGGATCGACGAAGCGGCGCAGATTTCCTCGATCATGGCGGGCTCGACTTCCGGAGCGATACAGCCGCGGGTCAGTCCGTGACCGATAGCGTTTTGCGAAGAAGGCTGTTCTGACGCCGGCGTGGACCTCCCTTTGGAGATGGCGCAGTCGGCTTTCGACGATTGAGTTCTTTTGAGTGAGCCCATGTATTTACCAATACGAAGTTACTGCAGAATGAATGGGTAATCGGGGTAAGTTGAGGGTAAGTGACTGTATCTATGGCGGAAAGATTTTATCATTTCGCGTGATTCAAAAAGGTTTTGCGGGTGTAACAATCATCGGGAGATTTTCGGGCTCGGGCATTTCCATGTTGTGGGCGGCGCTCGGGATTCATGGAGTTGTCTGCGCAATTCATGCGCTGGCGATCCGGGGCGGCCCGGCGATACGTCTAGTTCTAGTATCCGTCGCCGCGCCGGACCGGTGGTCAGCCGCGTCTCTTGTATGCGCGGCGAGCCGATGAGGACGATCGAGAAGGCCCGGTTCCGGTCACGGCACGAGCGCCTTCGCCATACGGCGGAATGGCTACGTGCAGGGGCGGCGTGTGCATCTGGCTGCTCCAGGTTCGATTACACCATTCCCGTTCACCGGGCGCATCGGTGAACAGTGGGCGGGGTCCTAAATAAACAGGCTCACGGGAACCTTGAAGAACTCCGCCAATTTACGGGCGTGGGTCTTGCTGATGGACCGCTTGCCGTTCAGCACATCCGAAACCACGCTGCTGGCGCCAAAGACGGGGATCAGGTCCCGTTGGCGAAGTTGCCGCACTTCCATCAGATTGCGGAGGGAGTCGATAGGGGCGGCGTGCCCAAGCGGGTAGCGGGCCGCTTCGAATTGGAGAATCAGAGCGGTAAGCAGTTCGCCTAGCTGCGCTTCTTCGGGAGTGAGCGGATGCCCCTGGGCCGCGCGGATATCGAGGGCTTCAATCTCCGCAATCGCGCGCTCGTTTTCCTCCTCGGTTTTGATGACGCGGGGCCGCACTCTGGAGAGCAGCTTGCCATACGCATTTTCGGTCAGGGTAGCCATTTTTTCCATGTTCCTTTGCTGTATTCGGCGTGGGTAAGAAACTCTTTGATGTAGACTCGGCGGTACTGGAAAACCATCCGCACGATAAGGCGGTAGCGGTTGCCTTTGATGTTGAAGATCGCCAGCGCACCGGCCATATCGGTGGCCGGGTAGGTCAGCCGGATGTCCTCGAGGCTCTGCCATTCCGCCGCGCTCGCCGCATCGAACCAGTTTTGGACCGCTGCTCTAGCATCGGGATGCTTTGCAGCTTTGCCAAACAGGTTGCGGGGCGCCGTTTCTCGCCGCCCCTAACATTTCCCTCAGCACTCTCTTAAGTATGCCGTTGACCCCAGACTTCGATCAAGGGCGTTCCGCTGGCAACCGTGAGGCGTGAGCCAAACGGGCGGCCCGCGCCCGGTTAAGCGCACATGTTAAGCGCACATGGCCACGCACATATAGCTTGGCGGCACGCCGATCCACCATCCGTTCCTGACACACGGCGGTCTACTGGTCTACTCGCGCCCTCTGAGAATCGCAGCCATCACGCGCGGGCTGCGGCGTCCATGGAACACCGCCAAAACACGCAACGGCGTTTTTTCGGGCGCGTACGCTATGACGTATTCGAACACCAGGGCGAAGCGGAGGGGGCGCGAAGTGAGATCGGGGCGGCGGTAGCCCTGATGGGGTAATCCCACCAGGGCGCGAATGCGGTCGAAGATTGCTGTTACTACCCGGTCGGCCGCATCGGGGTCGGCCGCATCGGGGTCGCCCGCGGCAATGTGGGCGCGGATTTCGTCGATATCGCCGAACGCTTCCGAGTGGAGCGTATAACCGCTCACGCCGGCCGTCGCTGCCGCCGCGCATGTGTTTTCTCCATCAAGCGCCGATAGGCTTCCTCGCCGTCGATGCCCTGCACCTTTCCGCTTTCCATTTCATCGTAGCGGCGATCAAGCATCTCTCGCGTACAGGCCAGTTCGTCATAAAGGCCGATTACCGCGTCCTCAATAACCTCGGCGGGCTGCCTGCCGGCATCGCGGGCCATCTGCTCAAGTTTCGCTTGTACGTCGGGGGTAAAATGCACTTCCATAGCTTCGGCTCCTTTCTAGAGGATACCGTTTTACGCCGCGCGGGCGGCGCTCTCATCGCCAGCGCAGGGGGGCGCGCCGCGCTCTTCACCGTCAACATCCGCAACCGCACTGCGCGGGCTGTGTATGCGTGGGCCGCCGAGGCCGCCGACCAAACGGTTGACGCTCTTGAAAGGAGGGCCGGCACATGACGATCACTGTCGATATCAGACCCGAGGTTCAGGCCGAGCTTGCCAGACAGGCTGCCGCTCAGGGCCAACCGGTTGAGGTGGTCGCCGCGGCCTTGCTTGAAGGCGCCGTCAATCCCATATCCAGCCGGCAACCGGCGGCGGCCACAGCCGAACCAACTCAACCCGAACGCCGCACCGGGCAAGCGCTAATCGACGCTTTCGCGGAAATCCGTGGTTTGCTTACCGACGAAGAGATTGATCGGATGTTCACCCGCAATCCCTCGGGGGCCCGGCCCGTGGACCTGTCGTGAACGGCGGTTTTCTTCCAGACACCAACATTCCTTCCGAGTTGATGCGTCTCCGCCCGGAACCAAAAGTGAAGGGCTGGGTAGCTGCCCAGGATATCAGCGCGTTGTTTCTAAGTGTCGTGAGCATCGGCGAACTGGAAACGGGATTTACAACCATACAAGACGCCGCGCGGCGGACGCGTTAGAGGCGCCGCTTTAACGCCATCTGGCGCTTCTGTTTCCACGGCGTGTTTTGCCTGTAACGCAGGCGATTGCGGCGCGATGGGGTAGGCTTGGTGGGATGCGACAGTTGTCTGGCCGGCCCCTTGGTGCGCCTGATGGCATGATCGCGGCGACCGCGCTTGAGCACGATCTCACTTATCGTCACGCGCAACGTAAAAGGACTTCGCCGGTCTTGGCGTCACGATCTTCAATCCTTGGGACGCTGTATGAGCGCCGTTCAACTGATCGCTCCCTCCGATATCGTCGCTGACGGACTTCCGGCGCTCATCGCCGACGCCGAGGATCGGGCGGCGCTGCGCTTCCTCGAATTCTTCACCGTCAACTTTCGCAACCCGAACGCGCGGGCAGCTAATGCGTGGGCCGACGGCGTCTTTCTGCGCTGGTGTGAAGGGCAGGGAGTGACGTTCAGCCGGTACGACGCGAGCTACGCGCAAAACCGAGTCCGCCGCCGCGCACGACAGAAGCCGGAGCCCCGTGCAGCTTAAGGAATAAGCTATTTAGTTTCAGTGCCTTACGCCTATTGCCAGACATGAAGGTTACGCTATTTTCATTGACTTCAGATAGAGGCGGCGGTACGGTTAACCTTTGGAGGATACGCATGACAATTACCGTTGACGTCCGGCCGGAGGTCGAGGCGGAATTGGCGCGTCGGGCGTCTATGCGCGGGAAGCCCGTTGAGGCCTACGTCGCAACGTTACTCGAAGAGGCCGTCCATCTTCCGTCCGTGCCCGCGCCGGTCGCCAAGAATATGGTCGAGCTCTTCGCTCCCCTGCGTGGACTCAATCTGAATTTTGATCGAGACCGAGACCCGGGACGGGATATCGAATTGTGAATGGATACTTGGTTGACACCAACATTCCATCCGAACTTACCCACGAAACGCCGGATTCCCGCGTGGCGGCATTTCTTGAGAGTGCCGGGAGAGAGAGCGTCTTTCTCAGCGTGATGACCGTTGGAGAAATCTGCAAAGGCATCGACCTGCTTCCGGTCGGCCAGAAGCGGAGCGCGCTGCAAGACTGGCTGGATCGCGATGTGCGTTCATGGTTCGCCGGGCGGATTCTCCCCGTTACCGAATCCATCGCCGAACGCTGGGGCCGTCTGGCCGCAGCCGGGAAACGAAGTGAGGTAACGCTGGCGGTCGTGGACGGTGTCCTCGCCGCCACAGCCCTCGAACACAGCCTGACGCTCGTGACGCGGAACGTGAAGGACTTCGCCGGCCTCGGTCTGGTTCTCCTCAACCCTTGGGATTCTGCATGACAGCCCATTCAATCGGTCGTTCCCTCAGCTACCATCGCTGGCGGACTTCCCGCCCTCATCGCCCGCGGCGGGATCGGGCCGCGCTGCGCTTCCCCGAGTTTTTCACCGTCAGCATCCGCAACCCGCACACGCGGGCGGCTTAATGCGCGGGCCGCGGGCACCTTTCTGCGCTGGTGTGAAGGGCAGGGAGTGACGCGCTCGCCGCGTGCAGCCGGGCATGTCGCCGCGTATGTCGAACTGCTGCGCGAGCGATCGGCGTCTTTTCTTGACGCATGGGCGCGCGGTGGGCTAGCGTGGTCGGAGAGAAACAGTTACCTTTAGAAGGGAGGGGCACTATGTCAATCGACCTGAAGCCTGAACAGCAGCGCGTAATTGATCTGGCTGTCCGGTCCGGAGCTTATCGGAACCCCGGCGAGGTTCTCGAATCGAGCCGTTTAGAGGTTGGCCGTGAGATGATCTCTCTGCGTTGTTCACGAGGACAGACATGAGCCTAAAATGCTTGGTAGGTCGCCACAGTTGGACAGGATGCAAGTGCTCCGCCTGTGGGAGAATCCGCGCTGAAGGACACGGCTGGATAGGATGCAAGTGCTCCGCCTGCGGGAAAATCCGCGCTGAGGGACACGACTGGTCCGCCGACTGCCAGAAATGCAAACTCTGTGGGAGTCGGAGGAACACATCCAGTAGCTGGGACCCGGCCACGCAACACACCTGGAAAGGGGGCTGCTGCTCCGTGTGTGGGAAAACACGCAATGACCCAGCTAATAATGGCAAGAAATTAGTCTACCTCTGTGAGCGGCAAACCCGTCACTCCTACGGGCATTATGAAAGTGACATCGACCGGCTCAGGAAGAACACTGTTCTGGACGAAGTGCTCGCGCTGCTTGCTGAAGGCGCTGACGTAAATGCGCGAGAGCAATGGGGCTACACGGCATTGCACCACACAGCACAGATTGGCGATAGTCCTTCTTATTTATTTCGTGACGGCGACCTGTCGGTCTCGCTGGCCAAACTGCTGATCGCACACGGTGCAGATGTTGATGCGATAGCCGCCACAGACGATAGAGACTCAAACGTCGGTTTGCGAGGCGCTACGCCTCTACAGGTGGCGGCACTAAACGATAACATCGGTGTCCTCAAACAGCTAATCGCAAGTGGAGCGAATGTGGATGCAAAAAGCACAGATGGAGCTTCGCCGCTTGTCATGGCTATTGAATGGGGCCACACATTCTTGGCGAGAGAGCTTATCACCAACGGCGCTCGGTTGAATAGCACGCAAGTTCACGAGAGGAGGACAAACTCACGGCGTTTATGGAAAGGCCATACGCTCTTGCACCGGGCGGCGGCTGAGGGTAGCACATTTGTCGCTGAGCATCTCCTCTCTCTCGGAGCCGATGCGAATGCGAAATGCAACCATGGTGGGACGCCCCTGATGGAGGCAGTTATAGGGAAACATGCCGAAATGATAGAACTTTTGGTCGCAAGAGGCGCCGACGTGAACTGCGCTGATAATGACGGGTTGAGTGCGCTGGCCATTGCACGGAATCAAGTTGGATGGGCAGTTGCCATTCTGGAGCGGACAGGGAAATGATGTTGGCGTAGCCGTCTTTCATGCCGCCTATTTTGACCCGAACATATGAACACCTGAACTCCGCTGTTCGCCGGGCCTCCGGCGACGTGTCAAAACCCTTGTGAAACACCGACAGGTTGCATCGTCACTGCCAGTTTGAAACGTCGGCCATGATGTTCACCCTCGACCGATGCTATCGAGCGCCTCGAAAAACCGCCAGTTCTTCGGCCAGCGCAGCGGATGCCTCATGAAGGCAAACGCCACATTGCGTAAATTCGACCCAATGGAACCCCAAGCCGTGATGAGCATGATGCCGTTAAGCCTCCGCAACGCTAAGTCCTGCGGCGTCTTGCGGAGTTCCTCGTCATACTCCTTGGCAGCGGATAGCGCCATGGCATCTGCCGGTAAAATTGCATCGCTGCTGCTGTCGATGACAAGAATATTCAGGGCATCGGCAACATATTGTTGCTTCTTCTTTCGCGCTACGGCGCACATTTCCTTATAGCGCTGAGCGGGGTCTCCGACTGCAACAAATTCGCCGTTAGTGTAATGGTTCGCGATCTT
>PLDF01000220.1 GCA_003135055.1 Bryobacterales bacterium
GCTACATGAAGGGCCGCAATAACTACGCCTGCCGCCAGAAGATCTACGACGCCGAGAAGGAACCGGTGCTGGCCGGGCTCGAAGAAGTGGTGGATTTTCACGCCATCAGCGAGTGGGAGAAGACCACCGAATTCGGCGACCGCTCCGAAATCAAGTCGTTGCCCGAAGCCAGCTCGGCGTGGGCCAAGCTGGACGCGCGCAGCGACCTGTGCACCGGCCAGAAGTGTCCCAATTACGAGCGCTGCTTCATCACGCTGATGCATCAGCGGGCGATGGAAAGCGACATCATCATCGTCAACCACCATCTTTTCTTCGCCGACCTTTCTCTGAAGGACGAAAATTACGAAGGCGGAATTCTGCCCGAATATCACGCCGTGGTGTTCGACGAAGCGCACGAGATTGAAAGCGTCGCCGGCGATTATTTCGGCATGTCGGTGAGTAATTACAAGCTGCTCGATCTGCGCCGCGACCTTGCCGCCGTGGGGCGCATGAAGAAGTTCGGCACGCCCGAGCTCGACCGCATCCTACAGCGCCTCGAAGAGCTGACCGCGCAGTTTTTCAATCTGTTCGGCGACGGAGACCGGCGCGTGGCGTTCACCGGCCGCGATGCCTTCCGCGAGGACAACGAGGAGATTTACTCCGACCTGCTGGCCGCGCTCGATCTGGTGGGCTCGCATCTTAAGCTGATTCAAAATCCGCCGGAAGAGATTCAGCCGCTGTTCCGGCGCGCCATGGAGCTTTCCATGGCCCTGCGCTTCGTGATGGAAGAGAACGACGAGCGCTACGTTTACTGGATGGAAAAGCGCGGCCGGGGATGCTTCCTGCAAGCCACGCCCATCGACGTATCGCATTTTCTGGCGGAGAAGCTATTCCATAAAGTGGATACCATCGTGCTCACATCGGCGACGCTGGCGGTGTCGGGCGGGTTCGAGTTCGTGGAGAAGCGGCTGGGCGTGGAGAACGCGCGCACGCTGGTGGTGCCGGGGCACTTCGACTACCGCAAGCAGGCGCTGCTCTACGTGCCGCAGGAAATGCCCGAACCGCGCAACCCGGCGTTCACCAAGGCGGCGGCGGAGGAAGTGACCAGGATACTGGGACACAGCCGCGGCCGCGCGTTCGTGCTCTTCACCAGCTACCAGCAGATGCGGCTGGTGTACGACGCAGTCTCGTTCGAGATCGAATATCCGACGCTGCTGCAAGGGACGGCGCCGAGGAGCGCGCTGCTGGACCGGTTCCGGTCGACGCCGAATTGCGTGCTGTTCGCCACAGCCTCGTTCTGGCAGGGCGTGGACGTGCCGGGCGAGCAGTTGAGCTGCGTTATCATAGATAAACTTCCTTTCGCGGCGCCGAACGATCCGGTAGTGAATGCGCGGATTGAGAGCATACGCAAAGCCGGGGGAAATCCGTTCTACGATTATCAGATTCCACAGGCGGCCATAGCGTTAAAGCAGGGATTTGGGCGGCTGATCCGAAGCAAATCCGACCGCGGCGTGCTGGCTCTGCTGGACAACCGCATCACCAAGCAGCGCTACGGCCAGGTATTTTTCGACAGCTTGCCGGACTACGGATTTACCACCCGCCTGACGGACGTGGAGAAATTTTTCGATGTTTGAAGTGACGATTGAAGAGACATTTTCCGCCGGACACGCGCTGCGCAACTATCGCGGCAAGTGCGAGAACGTGCACGGCCACAACTACCGCTGCCGGGTGACGGTGGAAGGCGGCGAGTTGGACGATATCGGACTGTTGGTGGATTTCGTGGAGCTGAAGCGCGTGGTGCATTCGGTGCTCGACCGGCTGGACCATCAATGGCTGAACGACTATCCGCCGTTCGACAAATTGAATCCCTCGGCCGAGAATATCGCGAAGTATATCTACGATGAGGTGCATTCCGGGCTGAAGACGAAGGCCGATGTGCGGCTGGGCTCGGTGCGGCTTTGGGAGACGGATACGGCTTACGCGGTATATCGGCCGGGGACGGTATAATTCGGGCGAGGAGCCATGGGCGCGACCACCACGAAGCTGATGACGTTCGCGGAGTTCGAGCAATTGCCGGACGAAGTCTGCCGGCGTCACGAACTGCGCCACGGAGAGTTGGCTGAAGCGCCGCCGCCGAAGTTTAAGCATCGTGTGATTCAAGATCGTATGGTTATGCTTCTCGGTTGCGCTTGCCGCGGCGCCGGATACGTTTCCATCGAGTTCGGTTTCCGCGCACTTCCCGACGGTGAATATCGAACAGCGGACGTAGTGTATATATCCTCCGAGCGCTACGCTGCCGCCAAGGGCTTGGACTATTTCCAAGGCGCTCCCGATATGGTGATTGAAGTATTATCGCCATCTAACACGAAGGCAGAGATGCGGGAGAGGGCGGCGCTTTGCCTTGCGAACGGCTGTCCGGAGTTTTGGGTTCTCGATGAAAAGAAGCGGCAGGTTTCGGTTTCGACGCCCAACGGCGCGACCATCGTCTACCATTCCGGACAAGTTATCCCGTTACGTCTATTTGGCGATGCCTCGCTGCCGGTCGATCAGATTTTCGAGCACTAGACGCTTCGGATGAAGCCGCTTCCGACAAGCCGCTTCCGACTCTTGCCCCTTCCGTCGCAATATCGTAGACTCGGCTTTGCGCGCGCGCTTCCGGAGCTTGACTGCATTCCGACGGGAATGGAATTGTTCCCGGCGACCGATGAGGACTCTTGGACACTCATCAAGAACTTGATATCCGAGTGTGATTACTACGTATTGGTTGTGGGCGGCCGCTACGGTTCAATTGGTCCAGGCGGCAAGAGTTATACGGAGTCCGGATAGTCAGTAATCGGTACGTCACTATCTTGTCCGTGGGCGCCGACCAGCTCGCGCCATGCAGCGCCATCGGATGGGGCAAAGCCATCGGGAGCTTCGTGAAGAGTTTGCCCGGCTCGAAGGACGACAAGTTTGGGTTGGACAAGATCCCCTTCGATCTGCCTCCGAACGGCCATTTCGAGAGATTCTTCAACAGCCCGGATCAAGTGTTAGTTAGTCGTCAGGTTCTACATACGCCTGGAACCGCAGGTCCTAGAAAACGAAGCCGCCTATGCTGCACTCGAGGCCGCGCCGGACAGTTATCGTCCCGCACATCGATTCGTGGTAATCGCCAATTCGCCTCCGTGAGCGCCACTTGCCTCGCCGCCACTCCCGGATCCTTAATCGGCAGCACCGTCACGCTCTCCTGCTCATTCGGATCCGTCCTCGCAATCACTCCCGTACAGGCCACCTCCTCGCTGGGGTTATACGGCAGATGCGGCACATTCGCCGGTATATAGACAAAGTCGCCCGCCCGCATCCACACATGCTCGCGCAGCCCCTCGCCATACCACATGCCCGCTTCGCCCGTCAGCACATATACCGCGCTTTCATGGCTTTCGTGCAGATGCGGCTTGGCCCGTCCCAGCGGCGGAATGGTCACCACGTGCATGCACAGCGCGTTCGACCCCGCCGTCTGCGCCGACACGCCTTCGAAATATTCAAGCCCCTGCTTTCCGCGATGGGCGCCGGCCCGCTCGACCACCAGGCACCCCGTTTCCGTCCTGTTCTCCATGCCGTCCTCCCAGAAAATCCGTCCACCACCGCTCCTGTCCGGCCGCATCGAACTTTTCCGTCCAGTGCGCGCGAAACTCCTCAGCCTTCTCCGCCGCGCGCTTCTTGAGGTACTCGCGCAACGCCTGGCGGCGCGGCGAATGCGGCATCACCTTGGCGAGCAGCCGCCACGTAGCCACGGCGTCGTTGACGTCGCCCAGCGAAGTCTGAACATCCTTCAGCGCTTTCAGCCGCGCATCGAATCCGGCCGCGCCGTAACACGGGCGAAACAATTCGAGCGTATACCGGACCTTCTTGCTCGCCAGGCGAACCTGGTGCAAGGCGGCCGGGGAACGCTTATCCGCCAACGCTTCGCGGACCTCGGCGAAATATTCGGACATCATGCGCGGAAGCTGCCGCCGCGCGTTCACCGCGGCACTCTTGCGCTCGTCCCACGGCGTGCGCGAGCCGCTCACAGTTCGAGGGCCTCCCGCCACTCGCGCGCGAAACCTCGCCCCTGCCAGTTTTGCAGCTTTTCGCGTAGCCCGGCCTCGGCCTCGCGCCGCCGCGCTTGCAACGTCAATGCCACCCGCGCACGCTGGGCGGCGCCCGCCTTTTCGATCAGCTCCAGCGCTACGTCACTGTCGCGCACGGCAGCCGCGGCGTGCATCAGATTCGAGAGCTCCGTGCGAATCCGCTTCCACTGCTTGCCGGGAAAGAACTGCGCAAACGAGCGCAGAGCGCGGCTCAGGCGGCGTATCGCCACGCGCAGATCGTGAACCGAATCGGCGTCGGCCACTTCGGCGGTCCGCTTCACCTGCGCCGTCAGGCGCCGCAACAGCGTGGAAACTTGCGAGTGCGCGAACTCCTTCATGGCTTATCCTTATTTCAATCCTTGGCCTTATTTCAATCCTTTGCCTTGGCCACGGTCACGGTGCGGTTGTAGATCTGGCGGAAAGCCTCGCCCGCGCGCTCGGCCCGCCACTGTTCCAGGTCGAGATTGCCATCGGAATGCACCTGCAGCACAATCTCGCCGTCGCGCGTGCGCACATCCACCGCCTGAAGGCGCTGGTCGTGGCTGCGGTCCAGATTATCGGCCAGCCTCAGGATGGGAATCAACTGCATGAGTGTGCGCTTTTCCTCGGCCGTCAACGTCTGGTAGGCGCTATGCAGCGGGCCGGGCAGCGATTTTCGATGGTAGCGGCAGAGGCTCGCGATCAGCAGACGCTCGCGGTCGGTGAAGCCCGCCATATCAGAATTCGCAACCACGTAATAAGCATGTTTGTGATGGCTGGCGCTGCTTACATAATGACCCACGTCGCAAAGGTAAGCCGCGGCTTCGAGAAGCTTTCCAGCGTCCGGCGGCAACCCGTGGATCGGCTGCAGCGCGGCGAAAAGCAGGTTGGCGTCATGCGCCACCTTGCGGGCTCGTTCCAGCGGCACGCCGTAACGCCGCGCCATGTCTTCCACCTCGCGGCGCTGGTCGCGGCTCAACCGGGAACGCTCCGCGCCCACGTTGCGCGCGGCCAGGTCCGCGATAATGCCATCGCGTACGCCCGCTCGCGAATAGTAGACCGCGGGCAGGTGGAACTGTTGCGCGAAATCGAGCAGCACGGCCAGGCCCGGCACGATGATCTCCGCCCGCCGCGGGCCGATCCCGGTCACCTTGCGGCGCGCCGCCAGATTCAATTGCGAAAGCCTCGCGTAGAGCCGCCGCACCTGCGCCGTGGAGATGCGCAGCCGGTCGATTTCGTCGCGTTTGGAGCGCGGCACGCGCGAAACCGCGCTGGCGACGGCGGACGCGGTGGCGGATGTGGCAATGGCGCGATCCCATCCGGCGGTTCCCAGGCGGCGCAACGCGCTCGATAATTTTTCCTGGATGTACTCATGCATCTCGCGCAGTTGCCTGGGCGATGGCGGGTCGTCTCTGAGAAACATCTCGTTCAGCCGCACCGCGCCCAGAGGCTTCGAAAAGGCCTCGCGCAACTGGCCGTCCTCGGCCGCGATAATCTCGGCGCTGCCGCCCCCGATATCGATCAGCAGTCCGCGCCGGCCGGTCTGCGGCCACACGCTTTCCACCCCCAGATGAATCAGCCGCGCCTCTTCACGGCCGGAGATGATCTCAATCCGCGTACCCGCGGCTTCGGCTGCGCGCTCCAGAAATTCCTTCTGATTGCGCGTATCGCGAATGGCGCTGGTAGCCACCGCGCGCACGCCCACCACCTCCAGTTTGCGGTAGAGCGCGGCCATCCGCGCCAGCACCGCGCACGTCGCCCGTAGCGCCTCGTCACTCACGCTGCCGCTACGAAAAACGCTTTCGCCGAGGCGCGTCACTTCGCGGTCGGAAGCCAGCACGCGAATGGGCTGGCCGGGCGCGACTTCGGCGGCTTCCATCCGAATGGAGTTGCTGCCAATATCGATGGCGGCGTAGCGGGGCACCTTTTCATGCTAAACGATGAGGGCAAACCAAGAATCGACGCAGAGACGCGGAGGCGCGGAGAAAACCCATTTGACGTGTGCTCTGCGCTTAACTCAGCGCCTCTGCGTCTCTGCGTCGAAGCCTTAGTCCGCTATATTAAGACCATGGCCGAACAGGAAACCGCAACGCTGGGCGCAGGCTGCTTCTGGTGTATCGAAGCGGTCTACCAGGAGATGCAGGGCGTTTTATCGGTGGCGTCGGGCTACATGGGCGGGCGCGTGGCGAGCCCCACCTACGAGCAAGTCTGCGGCGGCGCCACCGGCCACGTGGAAGTCGCGCAACTGGTCTTCGACCCCGCGGTGGTTTCCTTCCGCGACATGCTGGAAGTATTCTTCACCATTCACGACCCCACCTCGCTAGACCGCCAGGGCAACGATACCGGCTCGCAATACCGCTCGGCGATCTTTTATCACAGCCCGGAACAAAAGCAAACCGCGGAAACCGTAATTCGCGAACTCGACGCCGAGGGCCTCTGGAGCCGCCCGATCGTAACCGAAGTACGCCCGGCTGAGACATTTTATCGCGCCGAGAATTATCACCAGGATTACTTTCGCACCCATCCGAATCAGCCTTACTGCGCGTACATCGTGGCGCCCAAGGTCAAAAAGTTCCACGAAAAATTCGCCGCGCGAATGCGCCAATTGTAGGGCGGGCAATCTTGCCTGTAGCCGCCTTTCAGGCGGCTCTCCGGGGATGCGCGAGTCTCCACACGCAACCAGCGCCGGCTGAATCCCTGCAGACTGAAACCCGGAACCCGAGCGCTCGGAGCGGCTCGGGACGAGGCAGGCCATGGGCCCCACGCCTACTGCTCCAGCACGTCGTGAAACGCGTTAATCATTACTTTGGACGGCTTCTTAGGCAACATCACCCGCAAAGGAGATATCCTTCCTCTTACCCGCTTCAGAAAAGGGGCGCGGCCTTGCGCCGGCGCCCCGGCCCATCTCAGCCTCCGAGTAGGCGCTCGGGTCGCATCCCTGCNNCACCACTCATCCCGGCGCCACAAACTATGTGCCATACTGGCGGTCAGTCCGCCATGCCGCTCTTCGCTTGGATGCTATTGCTGGCCGCCTCTACCAGCGCGGAGCTGGTGGACCATACCTACCAGATTCCCGCTAACGATTGGAGCTTCTTCGATCTCGGGCTGATGCAGCGATCCGCGCTCGTCAAGGCCGAATTCGCAGTCGAGGCCGGTCCGCCCGTACAGTTGCTGCTGATGGAGCAAGCGGATCTGGAGCGTCTCAATCGCGGCGAGACGCATGGCATTGTCCTGTCGACCGCGGTTGGGCCGGCCGGCAGCCTCGAAGTACGCACGGGCAAGCCCGGCGACTACGTAGTGGTCGTCGAGAACCGCTCCGGGCGAGCGGAAACCTCAAAAGTCCGGCTGCGCGTCTCTATCGATTTTGCGAAAGCCACACTGCTTTCGCCCCAACGCCAGCTTACGGTCATCGCCATCAGTTTCGCCGTATTCTTCGGAATCGTGACTTACTCCGCGCACCGCCTTTGGCAGGCCGTCAAGGGTTGAACGCGCCGTTAACCGCGTCGCTGAACGCGGCGTCGAAAGATTCACCGGCCGCGGCAATAGTCCGCCGCATATCTTCTTCCGAATGCGCCGCCGAAACAAACGCGGCTTCAAATTGCGATGGCGCCAGATACACGCCGCGCTGAAGCATGGCGCGGAAGAAGCGGCCGAAACGGGCGGTATCGCTGTGTTTGGCCGATTCGTAATCGGTCACGGGCTGGTCCGTGAAGAAGCAGGTGAACATTGAGCCTACGCGATTCACCGTGATTCCGGCAGGCGCGGCGGCGCACAGTTCGGCGGCGCGCCGTTCCAACTGCTGGTACACTTCCGGATGCGCCTTCAAGTGCCTCAGCATCGCCAGGCCCGCGGCCACCGCCAGCGGATTGCCCGAAAGAGTCCCCGCCTGATACACCGGACCGGCGGGCGCGATGAGCTGCATGATGTCCTTGCGGCCGCCATAGGCCCCTACCGGCAATCCGCCGCCGATCACTTTGCCCAGCGTGGTGAGATCGGGATAGACGCCGTAAAGCCGCTGCGCCCCGCCGAAGGCCACGCGGAATCCGGTCATCACCTCGTCGAAGATCAGCAGCGCGCCTTCGCGCCGCGTGATCTCGCGCAGAGCTTCCAGAAATCCGGGCGCGGGCGGAACCACGCCCATGTTGCCCGCCACCGGTTCCACAATCACGGCGGCGATTCGGCCGCCATGCGCTTCAAAAGCCCGCTCCACGGCGTTGACGGAGTTATATGGCACGGAGACAGTCGTATCGCAAAACGCCTGCGGCACGCCGCGCGTATCGGCAATGCCCAACGTGGCCAGACCCGAGCCGGCCTGCACCAGCAGCGAATCCACGTGGCCGTGATAGCCGCCATCGAATTTGACGATGAGGTCGCGCCCCGTGTATCCGCGCGCCAGGCGAATCGCGGACATGGTGGCTTCCGTGCCCGAATTGACCAGGCGCACCATTTGGATGGAAGGCACCGCCGCGCAGATCGCCTCCGCCAGATCGATCTCCTGCGCGGTGGGCGCGCCGAAGCTTGTGCCGATTTCGAGCGCGCCTTCGAGCGCGGCGACAATCTCCGGATGCCGGTGCCCCAGCAGCAGCGGGCCCCAGGAGCCGACGTAGTCGATGTACTCGTTGCCGTCCACGTCGAAGATGTGCGAGCCTTGCCCCTGCGCGATGAATAGCGGATTGCCGCCCACGCTGCGGAAAGCGCGCACCGGCGAGTTGACGCCGCCGGGAATCAGATCCTGCGCGCGTTGAAAGAAAGCTTCCGACTTAGTCGTCGATATCATAAATTCGGACGCTTGGTAGGACAGACCATCGCCTTTCGTGGTCTGTCATGTTTCGCACGGTACGGCAGCCTGACAGGGTCGAAAAACCACCTCGCACATCGGGGAATGCCCCGGGCGCCACCGGGTTTTTCATGAAATTTCGCGGGCCGAAGGCCCTGGGCAACAGACGACAAAAAACGATCGTCTGTCCCACCTGACTCCACTCACTTCCGACTTGACCGGAATGTTTAATCGGGTGCAATCGGTCAACTCTGCGCCTTCCCCGGCATCAGCCGGCTCAATCCAAAATTCAGGCACAGGTCCAGGACGCCGCTATCCAGGTTATCCAGTAACCGCCGCTTCAGGCCCAGATAGGGCTGTTTGCCCGCAAACAGGTCTTGCATCACGGCCGAAAAGCGCTGGCTGCGGCGCGTGAATTGCACCATGCGCGAGGGCACGGCGCCGAACAGGAATCGCCCTTGAAAAACCCGCTTCGCCAGGCGCGCGCCGAATTCCAGATCGGCGCCGAAATCCTTGCGCAGAAGCCGGCTGTATTGCGCCACTTTATCCGCCAACCCGCTCGCTTCGGAAAGCAGCGCGCGCGCCGCCAGATCGGCCGAGCGGATGGCATAATACAGCCCTTCGCCGGTGATCGGGTCCACCAGGCCGGCAGCGTCGCCCACCGCCATCCATCCTTCGCCCGCCACGCGATTCTTGCGCCAGGACGCGGCTTCAAGCGAGGGCAGAAGATGGCTATAGAACGGCGAACCCTTCCAGCCGAGTCCCCGCTCGGTCATATAGCGTTCCAGGCGCCGGCGCAGGGAACTCGCGGTCTCACCTTTGCCGCAGATACCTACCGACAGGTGGCCGCATCGCGGAAAGATCCAAATGTATCCTTCGAGGCGTGGCAGGAATTGGATGTCGATTCGCGCCTGCTCGCCTGGCACATAGTAACCCAGGGCCGACATGGCATCCGCGGGCGTCAACTGCGTGCCCACGCCGCGCAGCGGATTGCGCGCGCCCGTGGCGACGATGCAGAAATCGGCCTCGGCAATACCCGACTTGGTGCGCAGCAGCCAACGCGAGCCGCTACGCTCCATCGCCGTCACGCGGACCTTCTCCAGTTGCGCGCCAGCGCGCTCGGCGCGGTCGAGCAGCATGCGGTTCAGCTCGATGCGCGAATAGATCAGCAGCGGATCGGCCAGCTTGAGGCTGGCTTCGCCCGCATCCGGCGCCGCCAGCACGCTCTCGGTAACGAAGCGCTTGGGCGTGGAGTTCTCCATCAGAAACGGATATTGGCTATAGGCCTTATGCGTCAGCCCGCCGCCGCACGGCTTTTCCCACGCCAGCTTTTCGTCGAAGAGCTGGACCTTGAGCCCGGTGGCGGCCAGTTGTTCGGCGGCGAAAGCGCCCGCGGGACCGCCGCCTAAGATGGCGACGCGTTTCATTGCTTCTTGTGGGCGGGAGGCAGGTCTTGGGGCGAAGGCATTTTCTGCCCGCTGCCACCAGTCGCGGGCTCCGTGGGCATGGCGGCTCCACCGTGCGGATTCGCCGCTCCCGGAGCCATGGCGCCGCCGTGCCCGGCGCCGGTATCGGCGCGGCCCACCACCATCCAGCGGCTGCCTTTCTGCTGCAGGCTGTAGCGCATCTGCATGCCCTGCCCGTGAGTCGCGCCTTTGGGCGTGATCTCCACCACGGCATCGGCTTTATCGCCGTTGAACTGGAGCGAGGTCACGGACACATCCATGTTCTGATTGCTGAAACCAGCCCCAGCGAGGTGATCCAAAATGCCCTGATGGACCGCCTCCCGATCTTGATTTGCGCTGTGGCAGCCCGCGAGGGCTAGAATCGCCGCGACGAGGAAGGTTATTCGAACCCCTCGATTATGGGCGCGTACACGCTTGCGGGAAAGGCCGGTCATCCCGCTCCCTCAAAAGCTGTGAAAGAATCGCTGAGATCGCCGGGTTGACAGACGAAAGCGTCTGTCCCACGTTGCCGCGCATAGGTCTGCGTTTTTGTGGGGCACGCGCTTTCGCCTGCCAACAGATTGTCCACCTCTTCCGACGGTCGCGGCCCGGTAACGAAACAAGCGCAGCCGAGACAGAGCCGCGACCGTGAGGGAGCCGGATTTCGCGGCCGGGCTAGGAAATCCCGAAAACGTTTAAGCACCCCTCGATTATAACCATCCGGCTATAAGTGATGCCGGGTGTTACTATGTATCTTATAGCCCACCTTTATGGAAACCCTGGAAACCCCTATCCAGACGCGCGGCGAAGAAGTCTGTCCCAGATGCAAGCTGGCAATTAAAGTAGACGCCCGCCGCTGCACGCATTGCGGAGAGCACTTGAGCGCCACCAGCAAGTTTCCTCTCTACGTCGGCATAATCGGCGTGCTGGCTCTTCTTTTCGTGGCGTTCATCATGATAAAGACCATTCGGCGATCCGATCTGAATGCCGATACTCCGCCCACCGACGGCCAGCAGATATCCCAGCCGGCCCAACCCGATAAGCCGCTGCCGTTGAACAAGTAAGAATTACAGGTCTTCGGTGGTGCTATCCGGCCGCACGGTCCGGGGGCCGTAGAGGTCCTCATCGGTCAGTGTCCCGCCGCTTCCGGCGCCCCGCACGCGCGGAACAACCCGGTCCGGGTACCCATAGTCGGCGGCCTTTTCGGCTTCGGACGAGGCTGCAACCACGCGCGGACTGGGTTTATCCGAGTTCCCATAGTCGCCGGCCTTTTCGCTCTCGGAGGCGATATCCTGCGCCCCGGTGTGTTCCAGGATCTCCTTGCCGCGTTTCACCCAATCGGAGCTGTCGCAATGCACGGAAAGCAGGACGCCGCCTTCGCGAATGCGGCCTTCGTAGCGCTTCGCTTCATATTCCGGAATCCCCATTCCGGCTAGCGCACCCACGAAGCCGCCCAGCGTTCCCACCGCTCCCGCGCCGGCCAGTGCGGCCACAATGGGACCCGCCGCGATCAACGGCCCCAGCCCGGGAATCGCCAGCGCTCCAATGCCGACCAACCATCCCAAGACGCCGCCTGCAAGTCCGCCCGCCACCACGCCGGTGGTGACGCCCTCCGGCGCTTTCGTGTTCTTTTCGTGCGCGAAATCCTTGGTGCCCTGATTGTCTTGAAACAGCACCGAGATATCCGTGTTGCGGAAGCCTGTCTTGCGCAGATGCTCCACCGCTTCCTCTACGGCGAACCGATTGGGATAGATTCCAAAGACTGCTGTGTTCTTGCCCATGATAGTGAGTCTCCTTTGCCCCATCTCGTTATGCACGAGGATGGCCACGCAGGAAGCAGCGCACGGCGGCCAGTGCTATTTCAAACATGGCCCGGCCTCAAACATGGCTGTCCATAATGAGATGGGTTTAGACTATCTGGAGAGGAACCTGATGCGAACTACGCGACGAACGTTTCTAAGCGCGACCGGCGCGGCCGGCCTGAGCGCAGTCTATGTCCGCTCCGCTTCGGCGAAGATCGAGCCTGAGCCATGGGGAATCAAACTGGGAATCGCCACCTACACCTACCGCAAGTTCGAGCGGGCCAAGGCCATCGAATTCATCAAGGCCGTCCAGACGCCCTGGATCAGTATTAAAGCGGACCAGCCGCCCGGCGCCGGAGCCAATCAGCATCTGCCCGGATTGCCTCCTGAAGGCAAGCCGTTCTCGGCGGATGCGGCAGCGCAGCTACATGCGGCGCGCGCCGAATACGAGGCAGCCGGCATCAAGATCATGAGTTCCGGCAACGTCGGCATGACCAAGGCGAAGTCTGTAGACGACTTGAGGCCCACGTTCGAATGGGCCAAGGCGGCCGGCCTTCCCATGATGGTTTGCGCGCCCACCCACGAAAACATGCCGTTCGTGGAAGCTCTAGTGAAGGAATATAACATCCGGATCGCGATCCACAATCACGGCCCGGAAGACCATAACTTTCCCACGCCCCAATCCGTACTCGATGTGGTGCGGAAACTCGACGCGCGCTGCGGCCTCTGCATGGATGTCGGCCACTCCGTGCGCGCCGGCGCCGACGTTATCAAGATGATAGTCGAAGCGGGCTCGCGCCTCTTCGACATGCACGTGAAAGATCTGGTTGCATTTAACGCGGAGAGCTATAAGCTGCCGAACTTCGGCCAATGCGACGTGGGCGATGGCGTGATGCCATTTCCGCAAATCTTCAAACAGCTCAAGAAAATGAATTATCAGGGCTGCGTAAATCTGGAGTACGAAATCCACGCCGACGATCCGCAGCCGGGCGTACAACGCTCTTTCAGCTACATGCGCGGCGTGCTGGCCGGTCTTGCGGCTACTTAGGCTGGTGGGAAACGTGGCGCACGCACTTATGCGTGCAGCGTTCACAATCGTGTGAACGCTCGTTCCCGGCGCTACGCCAGGCGGCCGAAATGCTACGCCGCGGCGGCCGAAAGCCTACGCCGTGCGGAACGAGCTGAAAAATCCTCTGGCGGGCGTCGAGGTCTGAACCTCTACACCTTTTTCCTTGCGGTAAGCCGCCAGAATTGCGGATTCGTCGTAATCGATGGCGCGAGCGTACTGCCGGATATAACTGGTGTCGTAGATGCCGCCGGGAAGCTTCTGGAATTCCCCTTGTTCGATCGCTGTGAGCAGCCGTACGCTGATTTTCGTAGCGTCGGCGATCTGCTCCAGGGTAATGCCTCGATTGCTTCGAATCGTAGACAGCCCCAAAACGCTTGGTTCTTCTGTCATCGGCTTTTCTTTCCTGGTGGGCCGGATAGGCCTACTGGGACTATACTTGTAAGTTGCCACTATAACACTACTTCTGCCTCTGATAAACTCTTTTTTTATGGATATTTGCCGTCGCAGGTTCGGCGCGTGTATGTTGGGTGGCCTGGCCGCACGGGCGCTGGCAGCTTCTTCCCGCCCTAAGTTACTGGTACTAGTAGTTTTAGAACAATTCCGGCCTGATTACCTGGATGCCGTTTGGCCCGCCCTCGGCGCCGGTGGATTCCGGCGGCTGCTGGAAAAGGGAGCGTATTTCCCGGATTGCCGCCACGCCGCCAGCACGTTCTCCGCATCCGCCGTGGCCACGCTGGCAACCGGGGCGTGGCCGGCGCAACATGGCATCGTTGCCGATTCGTGGTACGACGAAGCTTCGAAGAAACTGGCGTCCGCCAATGAGGAAGCGCTGCTGGCCACCACGCTGGCCGCTCAGGTTGCCGCGAAATCCGGGACCCGGGTTTTCGTGGTTGCCGATTCCGCGGCGCACGCGGGCTTGTTCGCGGGCACGTCCGCCGCCCGCCTGTTCTGGATGGATGCCGGCGGCGAGTTCGCTACGCGCGGCGAAGCGCCGGAATGGCTGGCCGCTTACAATAGCCGAAATTCACCCGAGAGTTTGCATAACGCCAAGTGGCTCGCAGCCGGCGCCAAAGCCGGCGCGCCCGCGCTACGCGTGCTGACCTACGACCAGAACCATCCCGGCGGTTTCACGGCGCTCTATAAGTCCTCGCCGTTCGCTCAATCGGCCGGCTTCGACTTACTCGGCGAATGCATGGAGCGGGAACGGATTGGACAAACCGAGGCGTTCGATTTCGTGTGCGTCCTCTCGAGCGCGATGGCGATGCTGGGCTATGAGACCGGAGCGCAATCGCCGCTGATGCAACAGATGGTGTTGCAGTTGGACCGCCGGCTGGAAGCGCTAATCGCAGATCTGGCAAAGGGCTTCGGCGAAAATGGATTCAGCATCGCACTGGCTGGCGCGCACGGCGCGCCGCCGCTGCCGGCGCCGGAGACTCGCGCCCGCATGGCCGTCAACGGCGAAAGCGTGGCGCAGGCCGTAGCCGGCGCTCTGGCTGCGAACAGCTTCGGCGCGGTGCGGAAATTCGTCTATCCGTTTCTCTATCTCGACGCTTCGGGATGGCGCGACCCGGAGCCGGTTCGGCTGGCTGCCGCGCGCGCCGCGCTCAACCACGCCGCCGTGGCCAACTACTACACCGCCGGCGGCGCCTGCTCCACCCAGGACGAATGGCTGCGCCGCTTCCGCAACAGCTTCCACGCCCGGCGTTCGGGCGACGTGATGCTCTCATACCGCGCCGAATACGTGGAAGATTTCGGACAGAGCCGCGGCGTCTCCTACGGCTCGTTATATAACTACGACGCGCGCGTGCCGCTGTGCTTCTACGGGCCGCAGTTTCGCGCGGGCGTGTATGAATCGCCCGTGGAATCGGTCGACGTCGCGCCCACTTTGGCGCGGGTGTTGGGGGTGGCGGCGCCGTCTTCCTCCACCGGACGCGTGCTGGGTGAAGGGCTTCTGGAATGAGCGCGGACGAAGCGGCGCTGGCCACTTCGCTCTGTGGAATTGCGCTGCGCAACCCCGTAATCGCAGCTTCGGGCACGTTCGCGTATGGCATCGAATTCGAGAAGCTGCTGGACCTGAATTCGCTCGGCGGCCTGGTAGTGAAGGGCCTGTCGCGCGAGCCCATCGAAGGCAATCCCGCGCCGCGCGTAGTCGAAGCCGCCGGCGGCATGATTAATTCCATCGGTCTGCAGAACATCGGCGTGCACGCTTTCGTGCGCGAAAAATTGCCGGCGCTGGCAAGGCTCAAGACCGCCGTGTTCGCCAACGTTTTTGGATACCGGACCGAGGACTATGTGGAAGTGGTGCGCGTCCTCGAAGACCACGAAGGTCTGGCGGCGTACGAAATCAACGTCTCGTGCCCCAACACCAGCCACGGTGGCATTTATTTCTCTAGCGACCCGGCGCTGTTGGCGGAAGTGGTAGCGGCGGTGAAGAGCGTGGCGCGGCGGCCGGTGATCGTGAAGCTCTCGCCCAACGTGGCCGCGATCGAGCCGCTGGCGCTTGCCGCCGAATCCGCCGGCGCCGATGCGATTTCGCTGGTGAATACGTTTATCGCGCTGGCCATCGATGCGCGTAGGCGCAGGCCGGCGATCGGCGCAGGCTTGGGCGGGCTCTCCGGCCCGGCAATCAAACCGATCGCACTGCGCCTGGTCTGGCAAGCCGCGCGCGCGGTGAAGATTCCGGTGATCGGCCTGGGCGGAATCGCATCCGGCGAAGATGCCGCCGAGTTCCTGATCGCGGGCGCCACCGCCGTGCAAGTGGGCACAGCGACGTTTTGGGACCCCGGATCGCCGGTGCGCATCGCGGAGGAACTGGCGGAGTTTTTGCGGCGCGAGAAGATTGGAAACGTGCGGGAGTTGGTGGGAACTCTGAAGACGACCTGAATTGAAAAGTTTCTTGGGCAGGCGAGCAGAAATAGCACCGGGGCTAGCGCCAGTAGCCGGGCGATGCTCAGTTGCCGCTGCGATTCATCGGCAAGAACCCATCCGTCAGTGTTTCGAGGAAGGCGACCAAGTCCCGGATCTCCTCGTCCGTCAGCGCCGGCTTAGCGCCCGCTGCCCGCCCGAAAGGAAGAACGTTATCGATGTTGCCACTGTACCTTGGCGGCAGGTCGTCGAATTTCAATACCGTCCCGCTATCGTTCCGCGGATACCATTTCTCCGGATCTGTGTCGCGCTGTGCGTAAAACTCGACGACTTCTTTCAGCGTATGGAAAACACCGTTATGGAAAAACGCCTTGCGCACGGCAACGTTGCGCAATGTGGGCGTCATGAACCGGCCGCAATACTCTTGTCTGGAACGTAGGTCGACGCGTTCCGGGCCGCACATTCCCAGGTCATGCCAGCCAGGGTTCGAATTCGCTGGAATCTTGTTGTTGCGCGGTACGCCAAGCGCGACGAGCCCATAGTCGGTGAATTGAGGGGGCGTGCCGTTCGCGCCCCTCGTCGCGATATGGCAACGCGCGCAATTTCCCTTGTCGGAGTCGCTGAACAATCTCAGCCCGCGCCCTTCCCGATCGCTCAGGCTGGCTTTGCCGGCTAACCAGGCATCGTACTTGCTGGTGTACGGATAGAACTCTCCGGAGTCCTGCTCCCAAGCTTCGAAGGCGCTTAAAATGAGATTGAAAGCATCTTTCCGTTCCGCGATTGCGCCGCCGGCCGGCAGTCTTCGAAGGTCCGATGCGTAGCTCGCCTTCCTCACGCGGGCTACAACCGCAGCGGGGCTATCGTTGTCCATTTCATAAGGCGACAGCAAAGGAAGGCGAGCCTGATCTCGCCCTCTATCCACCCTGCCGTCCCAGGTGAGTCCGCCGGTGGGCCCGTTGTCAATGCTGTCGTCACCGTTGCTGTCGGCGTCGAAATAGTGCTCGGTAAATTGAGGGATCGCCTGCAGGTATCGGAGGGATGGGACGGCTCGTTTTCCCCACTGCGTCATGTCTTTGCCACCGGGTTGGACGGGCATGGAATTGGGCGGTCCATAAGCGAACGCAGGATCGTGGCACGAAGCGCAAGAGACGGCGCCGGAACTCGATAGCGACGGGTCAAAGAACATCTTTCTGCCGAGTTCCGACAGCGCCCGAGCGCGGCGGAATGCCTTGGCGCGCGACAACCCTTGCGCCGCCCCCTGAGCAAAACAGCCGGTGGCGAAGGCGCCCCACAGCAGTACCAGCACAGCGCGACAAACGGCCACACCGCCATGTTCGCAGATTTCGCGGAGACCGGATGCGGTCAACGGGGAAATCTTCCGCGCGAATCGTTTAGAGTGGTTTAGGACATCGTTATGAAAAGATGCTTGATCGTGCTGGCGGTGATTGCGGCAGATCGTCTGGCGGTTGCCTGGGCCCAAAATTCGCAACCCGGAATTGCCGGGATCGAAAACATAGTCGTGATTTTTGCCGAAAATCGGAGCTTCGATGCTCTGTACGGTTCGTTCCCAAGAGCCAACGGTCTGAAGCGTGCAAGGTCGGCGAGGTATGAGCAACGGGACCGGGACGGCTCAGCGTTCAAGGAACTGCCGCCGATCTGGGGCGGATTGACCGCGGCCGGCGTTACCCCCGCGGTGACCGAGGCCGCGACCGCGCACCTGCCCAACAGGCCATTCGCGATCGACGGTCAAGGCGGTTTCCATGCGCCGCTCAGCGTCATCACGCGCGATCTGTGGCACAGGTTCTATGAAAACCAGATGCAGATCGATGGCGGCAAGAATGACCGCTTCGTGGCGTGGGCGGATTCTGGCGCGCTGGTCATGGGCCACTACGACGGATCGAAGTTGAAAATGTGGAGCATCGCGAGGCAATATGCTCTTTCCGACAATTTCTTCATGGGCGCGTTCGGCGGTTCGTACCTGAATCACATCTGGCTCATCTGCGCCTGTATCCCGAAGTATCCGAATGCGGACCAGAGCCCCGCCAGCGGCCAAATCTCTGCGCTCGAAGCGGACGGCGTGACGTTGAAGGTCGCCGCGAATTCGCCGAAATCGGCGCTCGACGGTGTGCCGAAATTCGTGAACGATGGCAATCTGACTCCGGACTTTTACGCTGTAAATACGATGCAGCCGCCTTACCAGCCGAGCGCGAACAAGCCTGCCCCCGGCGGCGATCCCGCGTTGGCCGATTCTGCAAACCCGACCACTCTTCCACCGCAAAGCGAAAAGACGATCGGCGATCTGCTCTCCGCCAAAGGCGTTAGTTGGGCATGGTACAGCGGAGCCTGGCAGGCGGCACTCGATGGAAAGAATGCGCGGCCGGTTCCGAACTTCCAGTACCACCACCAGCCATTTAACTATTTTGCGAACATGGCGCCGGGAACCGCGGAACGCGCGAAACATCTCAAGGACGGCGGCCTCGCGGGCGCCGGGTTCATCGGAGCTATCGATGCAGGCGCACTGGAACAAGTTGTGTTTTACAAGCCTCAGGGCAACCTGAACGAGCACGCGGGCTATGCCGACGTGGAATCCGGCGACGCGCATATCGCCGGCATAATTGCGCATCTCGAGAAGAGCCCTCAGTGGAAGCACATGGTCGTGATCGTCACCTACGACGAAAACGGAGGTTTCTGGGATCACGCTGCACCGCCGAAAGGCGATCGCTGGGGTCCGGGTTCCCGCGTGCCGGCGATCATCGTGTCCCCTTTCGCGAAAAAGGGCTACGTCGACCACACCCCGTACGACACGACCTCGATTCTGCGCCTCATTACGAAGCGCTTCGCGCTGCCCGTCCTCGCTGGAATACAGGCGCGCGACGAAGCGATCAAAGCCAACGGAAATCGACCGCTTGGCGATTTGACGAACGCTCTTGCATTAACGGGACGGTGAGCCCCCCAAGACGTCAGGGGGTTGGGCTTTTCCGCCGCTTCCGTCGAGAGGCGATCTCGCAATGACGAAGCGTCGGAGCTTCTGGGGTGGAGAGTTGCGCTGACACCAGCGTCACTACCACTTGTGATTAAGAAGTCGCGTTGAGCGGCGTCGACGATCTGACGCTCGGCCAGCGGCTTTCGCGCCCGCCGGATGTATTCATCGCGTCCCTCATTTTAGGCGCGGTAAAACCATTGACCGGAAAGCGTACTGGATGCCCGCCCCATAACCCGATAGTCATACTCCGCGCCGGCGGCAGCGGCATTACCTGCGTTGGACCGACTGCCAGACTTATCCGGCATCGTCCGATGTTGCCGGAAAATGCTCGCCATGCTCGCGAACGGCTGGTATCGTGGAGTGGTGAAACGAGCCGCCAAAATGCGAGATATGGCAGACTACGCCGACATGTTTGCGGCGATGGGCGCCGAACAGCGATTGCAAATAATCCGACTTCTTTTATCGGCGCACCCCAAAGGCATGATAGTGGGCGATATTCTTGCGGAGCTTCACATCGCGCCGTCAACGCTCTCGCACCACCTCGAAAAACTGAAGCACGAAGGCCTCGTGGATGTGCGGCGCGATACGAAATTCCTTTGGTATAGCGCGAATGCCAAAGCGCTTCAGGATCTGATCGCGTTCCTCTTTTCGGAGTGCTGCTCACGCTCCGCGGCGATCGAGCCCGACCTGCTGATTCAACTCTGTAAATAGGCCGGGATTGTTTTTTTGTTGCAGCCCTTGCGCATTATCCATATTTCTAGTATCATCGAAATGTGAAGCGCCCCCGCGCGGTATCGAGCGAAGACGCGAATCGGTATGCCGGGGCGTTCGGCGTTATCGGTGCAGGACCGCGGTTGCGGATCGTGCGTGTACTTCTCTCCGCCCATCCCGTGGGAACGATCGCGATCGATATCCATGCCGAAACGGGCATTGCGGGTTCGACTCTCTCGCATCGCCCGGACAAGCTGAGTCACCAGAGTCCGAGCGCCGTACGCCGGGAGGGCGCGTTTCTCCGGTATTCGGTCGGGATTGAATCTCTCCGGGACCTGCTCGGCTTTCTTTACGCGGAATGCTGCACGCGCAACCGGGTGATCGAATCAGGGGCGCTCATCGGCATCGGAAGGTAACCAAAAAGAAGGAGAACTACATGGAATCGAACGCCACGAGCATCAGAGAAGCAGTCAGAGAAAAATACGGACAGGCCGCCTTGCGCGTCACGACCGGTGGAAGCTCTTGTTGCGGAGGGAGCGCGAACCTCGACGGTTGCAGCGTCGATCCGATCACCTCCAATCTGTATGATGCCGGCCAGGCGGGGCAAATTCCCGAAGAGGCTGTTCTGGCTTCGCTGGGCTGCGGTAACCCCACCGCGCTGGCCAAACTCAATGCCGGTGAAATCGTGCTCGATCTTGGTTCGGGCGGCGGCATCGACGTGCTGCTGTCCGCCCGGCGCGTCGGCCCGGCCGGTAAGGCTTACGGCCTCGACATGACCGATGAAATGCTGGCCCTGGCGCGCCAGAACCAGCGGAAAGCCGGTATCGGGAATGCGGAATTTCTCAAGGGCGAAATTGAAAGCATTCCCCTTCCCGATAACTCCGTCGATGTCGTCATTTCCAACTGTGTGATTAACCTCTCCGCCGACAAGGATAAGGTGCTGCGCGAGGCATTCCGCGTCCTCAAGCCCGGCGGACGGTTCGCCGTCTCCGACGTGGTTGTCCGTGGCGACGTACCGGAAGAGGTGCGCCGCAGCATGGAAATGTGGGTCGGTTGCATTGCCGGGGCGCTCCACGATCACGAGTATTTCGGCAAGCTCGCCAAGGCGGGATTTGACGACATCGACATCGAGCCGACCCGCGTTTACAGCATCGAGGACGCACGGCAATTCCTGACGGGCGAAGGCATCGACGTGGACGCGATGGCGGCGCACGTGGAAAACAAATTCATGAGCGCTTTTATCCGCGCCGTAAAACCTGCTAAAGCTGCCTGCTGTGCTCCGGGCTGTTGCGAATAAGCCTTCGGCGAAGAAAACCATGGCTGAAGCAATGGCAATAAAGCCTGCTCGGACGGCCGGGGGCTTAGGTACGTTCGAGCGCTATCTGCCGGTATGGGTGGCGCTCTGCATGGTCGCGGGAATCGGCTTGGGAAAACTCTTGCCCCCGGCCGTGGCGGGCCTGCGGGATGTCGAGTTCGGCAAGGGAAGTCAGATTAACGCGCCGATCGCAGTACTCATCTGGCTCATGATCACGCCGATGATGATGAAGGTCGATTTCTCCTCGGTGAAAAACGTGGGGCGGCGTCCTGCCGGGCTGCTTGTGACGCTATTCATCAATTGGGTGGTGAAACCCTTCTCGATGGCGCTGCTGGCATGGGCATTCTTCCGGGTGGTGTTCGCCGCCTTCATCACTCCCGCCGAAGCCGACCAGTACATTGCGGGCTGCATCATTCTGGCCGCCGCGCCTTGTACCGCGATGGTGTTCGTCTGGAGTCATCTCACCAAAGGAGACCCGGCCTATACGCTGGTGCAGGTGTCAGTGAATGACCTCATCATGCTGGTGCTGTTCGTCCCGATCGTACAGTTTCTGGTGCATGGGGCCTCGTCGCTCACCGTGCCCTTCAACGTACTGCTCACCTCCGTGCTGGTGTTTATTGTCGTGCCGTTGCTGACCGGCGTACTCCTGCGGTCTCTGCTCGTGCGCGGGCACGGGCGTGCATGGTTTGAAGGAGTGCTGCTGCCGAAATTCGCGCCGGTCACGATTGCGGCGCTGCTCGCCACGCTGGTCCTTATTTTTGCCTTTCAGGCGGATAACATCACCGGGCGTTTCTTCCATGTGCTGCTGATTGCCGTTCCCATTACCTTGCAGGTCTACCTCAATGCGGGCCTTGCTTACGGGCTGATGAAATGGTTCAAGGTGGAGCATTCCGTGGCAGCTCCGGGGGCGCTCATCGGCGCGTCGAATTTCTTTGAGCTGGCGGTGGCGACAGCCATTGCGCTGTTCGGGCCGGAATCGGGCGCGGCGCTCGCTACGGTCGTAGGCGTTCTGGTGGAAGTGCCGGTGATGCTCTCGGTCTGTGCGGCCTGTAACCGCACGCGCCATTGGTTCCCTGTGGAGCAAGCGAGCTGATTTTGTGAAAAAGAAACAAGTTCTGATTCTCTGCACTGGAAATTCCGCCCGCAGTCAGATGGCGGAAGGGCTGCTGCGCCACGACGCGGGTGAACGCTTCGAGGTGGAGAGTGCGGGAACGAGGCCCAGTTCCGTGCGACCGGAAGCGATCGCCGTCATGAAAGAGGTTGGCATCGATATTTCCCAGCACCGCGCCAAGCATGTCGAGGAATTCGCGGGCCGGAGTTTCGACTACGTGCTGACCGTCTGCGACAACGCGAAAGAAAGCTGCCCGATATTTCCGGGGCACACCAACCGCCTCCATCAGAATTTCGATGACCCGGCGGCAGCGCAGGGCTCCGAAGAACGGCGTCTCAGCGTCTTCAGCCGTGTTCGCGACGAGATTCGCGATTACCTTCGCCATTTCCCGCCAGAATCGCCCGTCGGTTAGTGCGGAGCTTTGCGCAAGACGGAGAACAGGCGCGCAGAGACCTTCGGATGAATCGGAGAAAACGATGGGGGGAGAACTTCAGCCCTCGCGAGAATTGACCCGCGGACACTGTCCGGAACTGACCCAGGCGGTCTTTCGCTGGATCCGGAGCGAAGGCCCTCCGTTCAACCTAAAAACGGCAGTTGAAACGCCACTCACGAGCATGGCCGCCGTTCCTCGTAGCGCCGGCGATCTTGTCGCCGGTTCTTTTTCCCGCNNTCCACCCTGGCAGTCAACTGCCGTTCCTAGGTTCAAGAAGGCAATCCGCAGCGAGATCGGTAAACGCCGCGCTGTGAGTTTCGGCGGGTAACCACCAGTTGGGTGCTGGTCGCGGGGACTTCCGCGAGTCGGTGTCGGTGGAGGGTCCGGAATTCGTCAAGCGGCGGCAGCATCTCGTGAGAGTTTCTTCGTTATAATCGAAGAAATGCTCAAACCAAACTATCTCGGTGAATTTGAGCTGCTGGTCATGCTCACGGTCATTCGGCTCGGCGAGGGCGCGTACGGCGTGCCGATATCGCGGATGATCGAAGAGCAGACTGGGCGAGACGTCGCATTCGGTAGCGTCTACGCCACACTGGAGCGGCTCCAAAAGAAGGGCTTTGTCTGTTCGACTCTAGGCGATGCGACGCCGGAAAGAGGCGGCAGAGCCAAGCGATATTTCCGGGTCACTGCAACAGGTTTACGGACGGTACGGGAAACAAAGCGGAGCTTGATCGGACTTTGGCGGGGCCTTCGGGAGCTGGAAGGAGGAGTGGCATGAGGTCGTCGCACGCGACAGCCGTTTGGATGTTTGAACTCTTGGGTCTTGACGTTGCGATTGCCGGGGATCTGCTGGAGGAACGCGCCAGAGGGCGCTCGACGATCTGGTATTGGAGACAGGTACTGATCGCCATTTGGATCGGCATTTGGGGAGCGATCCGCAATCATAAGGCGCTGGCTTTGCGCGCGGTGGCCACGGGCTGCGCGGTCAATTCTGTTGGGCTTTTTCTCTGGTTGAAATTCCTGCATTTTGGGCTGCCGTTAATGCCGATGATCTCGCTTGAATCGATCGCCAGCTTGTTGATAATCCTGCTCACGCAGGCGGCGACTGGCTGGATTGTGGCTCGGACGCATCGCGCCCAGGCAATTCCTATGGTGTTTGTGTTCGCGACCTGGCTGGTGCTGGGGTACCTGGGCAACGGTTTTTCCGAGTTTTCCGAGGCCAAAAGGCTTCTGGTGGATTCAATCGATCAATCCAGGTTCCGCCTGTATCTTGCGGGGTATCTCGCGTGGCATCTCATCCCGATTTCTATCGTGGTTGCAGGCCTTCTTTTGGGGGGAATCGTCGGTGCACGCCCCAAGAGTCAGCCGTCTCCGCTGGCAAATCCGGAGACTGCGTAAACACATAGCCTCTTTAGAAGACGGCCACAGCCGCAGTCCGGATCGCTTAGCTCGGTGGTGGACCAGTCACGGGATGGCATCGCCGCGCTTTCACTTAGGCCAGAGCCGATGCGGCAACAGGTAGGTGACGCCTATGAACGCTTCCCAGTGTGTTGATGTCGTCGTCAATCCATGGTCAAACCCTGCATCGAACGCCAAATTTTTTCGCAGTGGATACGATATCGCCCAGAGATTTCCGATGGCGTTGGCTCGAAGAAACGGCTGTGTGAAGTGCCAGATCTCGCCGGATATCGCGAATTTCTTCAGCGGGTGAGATATGGAGAGCGTTTGGCCAAGCTGCGCGCGCCGCACTCCGCTCTGGGTTTGCTCGGTCACGACGAGATTGCCGTCATAATGAAAACCCGCGACGTCTTGGCTCACCAGGATGGCTCCGCTTTCGCGAAACGTTCCGAGGTCGAGTTCAGGCGCCGGGCTTTCATACAGCCGACGAATGTAGCTTACGGAGATGGTAGGCCGTGCATCGTCTCCCTGCATCAGGACGGCCTGCGTTCCGACAAAGACTTCGCCTGGGTGGATCTCTTTGTCGCTGTCGAAGCTGCTGTGAATGTAAGGCTCGGTTTGAACGAAGAACTCGAGCCGGGGCAGCACGGTCAGCTTGGTGACCTGATTGATGCCGGCGCGGGTATCGAATTCCGGCGAAGTCGTCGCGCCAAGCGAGCCGGTTTCGAATTGCAGGTAGCCGGCCGGGGTTAGCGTCGCGGGTGTAGAAACCGTGGGTCTGGCCGGATTTGCTTCCGGAACAGGGTCCGGGATGGTCTGGGCCCCCATCGATAAAGCAAAGATCAGCAGTCCTCCGCAACCGCGCGCTTTGGCTTTCATTGATTCTCCGGAATATCAATGGGAGCGCTTCTCGGACGTCACTCCCGCACTGCAAGCGTAGCGCGCCGGAGGGCGCGCTCCTTTATCATCGCGAAAAACACTGGCACGAGAATGAGAACGTGAATGGTCGAGGTGATCATGCCGCCGACGATGGGGGCGGCGATCGGCTTCATGACATCGGAGCCAATGCCGGTTTCCCAAAGAATCGGAACCAGGCTGGCAAGAACGACGGCAACCGTCATCAGCTTCGGGCGCAGCCGATGCACAGCGCCCTCGATAATGGCCGCTTCGATATCGGCATGGGTGAGCGGAACGCCGGATGCGAGACGGCGGTCCAGCGCCTCATGCAGGTAGACCACCATCACCACGCCCGTCTCGACCGCAATTCCGAAAAGCGCGATATAGCCAACCCACACGGCAACGCTGAAATTGTAGCCGAGCCACCACTGAAGGATGAGTCCTCCGGTGAGCGCATAGACGGTCGGGAATATCAGGACGGCAGCTTCCGCGGCGGAATGAAAGACCATGTAGAGAAGCACAAAGATCAGGAAGAAGACTACCGGCAGGATCAGCTTCAAGCGTTCCTTGGCGCGCAGCTCGAATTCGTATTCGCCCGACCACTTGTAGGTGTAGCCCGCCGGAAGCGCGACCTTCTGCCGGAGGAGATTATCCGCCTGTGTGACGAAGCTGCCGTAGTCATTCGTGTTCAGGTCGATATAGACGTAGCCCGTAAGCGCCGCATCCTCGTCCCTGATCATGGCGGGTCCGCGCGAAAATGAGACGGTGGCCACCTCTCCGATGGGAACTTGAGCGCCGGAGGGCGTTGCGATGAGGACGCGGCGTAACGCTTCGATGTTGTCGCGAAAGTCGCGGCTGTATCTCACGTTGATCGGGTAGCGCTGGCGTCCCTCGATGTTTTCGGCGATAGTTTTTCCACCGATGCCGGAGGTGACCGCCTGCTGTACGTCGCCGACTGTCAGTCCATAACGGGCCGCCTCGGGCCTGTTCACTTCGATATTGACGTAGAAGCCCTGAGATACGCGTTCGGCGAAAACGGATCGGACTTGCGGAAGTGTGGAAAGCACGCGCTGCAACTGCGCTCCCGCCTGCTGTATGCCGTCGAGCCCCGGTCCCTGAATCTTCAGTCCAAGCGGTGTCTTGATGCCAGTCAGCTCCATGTCGAGGCGGTTTTCCACGGGCATGGTCCAGGTATTCGAGAGGCCGGGAAACTGGAGCTTCGCGTCCATCTCCCGAATCAGCTTTTCGTAGGTCGTTCCGGCGCGCCATTTCTCGCGGGGCTTCAGCATGATCGTGGTGTCGTACATATCGAGAGGCGCGTTGTCGGTGGCGCTCTCCGAACGCCCGACCGTGCCGAATACGGTCTGCACCTCCGGAAACGAGCGAATGATGCGGTCCTGCTCCTGCAGCAGTTGAGAGGCTTGCGTGATCGAAATGCCGGGCAGCGCAGCAGGCATATAAAGGGAGGAGCCCTCGAACAGCGGCGGCATGAACTGGCTGCCGATCTTAAGAGCAAGGGGCAGCGTGAGAGCAAGAAAGATCAGGTTCAGCAGGAGGGTGATCTTCCGAAACCGCAAGCACAGCCGGAGGATGGGTAAATAGATCGCTTGTGTAATGCGGGACAGCGGATTGCGTGCCTCCGGCCGCAATTTGCCTCGAATGAAAACGAGCATAAGCACCGGCACAAGCGAGACGGCCAGAAGGGAGGAAAAGCCTACGGCGAATGTCTTTGTCAAGGCCAGCGGCCGGAACATTCGGCCCTCCTGCGCTTCCAGCATAAACACCGGAAGGAACGAAACAACGATGATGGCCAGGGAAAAGAAGATCGCGGGGCCGACTTTCCTGGCAGCGTCGAGCAGGATGCGGCGGCGCTGAGACTCCGAAACCGGCTCCTCTCCCGCTTGAGCCTCGGCCAGATGCCTATATCCGTTCTCGACCATGACAATAGCCGCGTCCACCAAAACGCCGATTGCGAGCGCCAGGCCGCCGAGCGACATGATGTTCGACGTGACATGGAGGTAGTACATGGGGATAAAGGCCGCCAGCACGGCGATGGGCAGCGTCAGGATGGGGATGAACGCGGAGCGGAAATGAAAGAGAAACACCACGATCACGACGCTGACGATCGCCGCCTCTTCGAGGAGGTCGTGCTGAAGAGTGTCTATCGAGGCATGAATCAGGCCAGAGCGGTCGTACCCGGTGACGATCTCGACGCCGCGGGGAAGGGAAGGCTTGAGTGCTGCAAGCTTGCTCTTTACGCCGTCGATAACGGAGAGTGCGTTCATGCCGTCGCGCATGACGATGATGCCGCCGACGGTTTCGCCTTCGCCTTGCCAGTCTGCCGCGCCCTGGCGAGTGTCCGGGCCGAAGGCGACAGTCGCCACGTCTCCCACCATGACGGGGATACCGTCTTTCGCGGCCAGCGGGACGTTTTCCAAGTCGCGGAGCGTGCGCAGATAGCCGAGGCCGCGGACCATATACTGCGCTCCGCTCAATTCCAGGAGGCTGCCGCCGACTTCGTTTGTGCTGGCGCGTATTTTTTCAATAACGGTGGATAGGGGAATGCCGTAAGCGCGTAGCTTGTCGGGGTCAAGACTGACCTGGTACTGGCGTACAAATCCGCCGATGGTCGCGACTTCGGCGACGCCCGGAACCGTTGCGAGTTGGTAACGCAGAAACCAGTCCTGGAGGCTGCGGAGATCCGCGAGGCTCTGGCCATGGCTGTGATCCACGAGGGCATATTCGTAGACCCATCCGGCGCCGGTCGCATCGGGGCCGATGGCCGGATGCGCGGCTTCGGGCAATTTGCTCTGAATCTGCTGAAGGTATTCCAGGGCACGGGAGCGCGCCCAATAGAGATCGGTCCCATCCTCGAAAACGACGAAAACGTAGGAATCGCCGAACATAGTCTGGGCGCGCACCGCCTTCACGTGGGGCGCGGCGAGAAACGCCGTCACGATCGGATAGGTGACCTGATCCTCGATGATATTGGGCGGCTCCCCTGCCCATTCCGTGTGAACGATTACCTGGACGTCTGAAATGTCCGGCAGCGCGTCGAGGGAGACATGGCGAAGCGACCATATCCCTGCGAGCACAAGCGCGAGCGTTCCAGTGAAAACGAGAAAGCGGTTAGCCGCGCACCAGTCGATCCATCTTGCGATCACGGCTGCATCCCTCCCGTGGCGTTGACGCTGATTTGCTTGCTGGCGATGGCCTGGCCGTTCTTCTGCGCGACCATCGTCACCTGCCAGGCGCCTCCACTAGAGAGCTGGGTGGAGCCCTCATAGAGGCCGTTGCCCTTGTCGTTCATTGAGACGACCGTACGCATCGCGGCCATTCCCATGGCAGGCATGGCGGCCATGGAGAACGTCACCGAGACGTCGGCTCCGGAGATCGGGGCTCCCTTCCCGTCTGACAGTTTGACGCGGAACACATTGCTGCCCTTGCGTGGAGGGTCCGGTTGCGAGGTGAATTCCAAGCTCGCATTCGCGGCATTCATCGCGGGCGCCACTCCGGCGCCGGCTGGCGGCGGAGTAAAGGAGCCGAGAGCGGCCTGCAACTGGCTTTCGGAATCGATCAGGAAGTTTGCGGACGTGATGATCTGTTCGCCTTCCTTGAGGCCCTGAAGGACGACAAAATCGTCTCCGGCGCGCGTGCCGAGCTGCACCTCCCGCGGCTCCAGATAACCGTTGCCGCGGTCCACGAAAATGATCTGCCGTGTCCCGGATTGCAGAACGCCGCTGGCGGGAATGACCAGTTGTGTGCCCATCGAAACCTTGATGGCCGCTCTGACAAACATGCCGGGAGAGAGGCTGCCCTCCGGATTGGAGAGGACAATCCGCACGCGCGCGGTGCGGGTCGCCATGTCCACATCCGGATAGATGAAATCCACTCGGCCGGCGAGAGTGCGGCCGGGAAAGGTGTCCACGGTTATCGTCACCGGAGCGGCAATCTTGACGCGCGCCAGATCGCTTTGGAAGACCTGGGCGTTGACCCAGACCGTGGAAAGATCGGCCAGCGCGTACAGGCGCATGTCGGGCTGAACGGCGGTGCTCGGGAAGGCGTGGCGTTCCGTGATATAGCCGGAGACCGGGGAATCGATTTCGATTTCCTGCCGGACTTCCCCGGTGGCTTCGAGCCTCGCGATTTCGCTCTCCGGCGCCTGCCATTGCTTCAGCCGTTCTAGGGCGGCATCCAGAAGGGAAGCCGCACCGGAGGCAACGCCAGGGATGGAGCTATGTTCGACCTGGTCGTTATTCTGCTTTGCTACGACATATTCGCGCTCAGTCGCGGTTAGATCCGGGCTGTAGATGGTGAAGAGCGGTTGCCCCTTGGTGACGTGCTGATAGGTCGCATCGGCAAAGACTTTCTGGATGAAACCCGAGAAGCGTACCTGAACGTAAGCCAGGCGGGTCTCGTCCACGGCAACGTTGCCGGCGGTACGGATTTCATCGTTGATCGTTCTGCGCTCGACCCGGCCGTGCTTCACGCCGATGCTTTGCAGGCGTTGCGCGGAAATCCGGACGGGCACGAGAGGCGTCTCCGCCGGCGCAAGCGCCAGTGAGGAATTGCCTGGTTGCGGCTGCATCGCTTCCGGCGGGCCGGACGCGGGCATGACGTCGATTCCCAGCTTCTTCATCAAGGCGATCGCTTGTTGCACCACTCTGGGCGGCCCGGATTGGGGCATAGCCGCGGGCCCGGCGTGATGGGAATTCCACCAGAAAACTGCCAAAGCGGCGGCCAACAATACATTGCCGGCCAGGGCCAATAAGAACGCGGGGCGGTAATTCTTCATGGCCTATTCCTTCCCCGCGCTTTCGGGGCGCAGCGGCAATCCCGTCATTTGTTCAAGGCGCGCAAGGGCGATCTCGTGGTCGGCGACGCTCTGCCATTTCTCCTGTTCGATGCGTAGAACGTCGAGATACGACGTAAGCAGAGCCTGGAAGTCCAGCCGGTTGTTCCGGTAGGCCGCCAGCCCGGCCTCAACAGTTGCGCGGGTCTGCGGGATCAGGCCTTCGCGATAGATCTTGAGCACGTCCGCGGCTTGCTCCGCGATGAGATATTGCTGGTGGAGTTCGGAGGCAGACTGCTGAGATTGCGCCTCAAGCTCGTTGCGAGAGCGGCTTAGTTCCGCCTCGGCTTGCGCCAATTCCGAACGCTGCTTCGCATAGTGAAGCGGGATCTTGATGCCGAAGGTAATTTGGTTGTAGGCCCGGAAGTGAGCGGGGTCGGTGCGTTCATACATGTACCCGAGGTTGAAATCCGGGGAGAAGTCCTTGCGCGCCGCGTCCACCCGGACTTTCTCTCTCGCGATCGTGTTCCGGGCTGCGGAGATGTCGGGATTTTGTGCCTGGAGTGCAGAGAGAAGTTGGTCGAAGGATGTGGTAAGAGGCGTCTCCGAAAGGGAAGATGCCTCAATGTCCGGCGACGGCTGAGGGCGGTTGAGAAGCTGCTTGAGGCGCGTCTGAACCTTCCCGGCTTCCAGGTGGTGCATTGAGATATCCCGCAGGAGTTTCGTCTCCTGAACCTGCGCCAGTAACACGTCCTGCTGACTTCCCATGCCCGAGCGATAGCGCGCCTCGGCCGCTTGCTCGATTTGTTTGAGCAGCCGTCCGTCATCCCGCAGAAGCGTGAGCGTCTCGGCGAGATACCCCAACTGGAAATACGCGGCCTTGATCTCTGCCAGCACGGCGCGGGACACCGAATCCGAGCGATTGTCGGCAATATCCGCGTCGCGCTTTGCCGCCTCGCCCCGCAACTTCAGCTTGCCGGGATAAGGAATGTCGAGCGACGCGCCCAGCCCCACATAGGCGAAATCGCTGTTGGTATAGCCCGCGAACGGGCGAGGGCTCCCGACGTTGACCTGTTGAAGCTGGAATTGCGGGTCCGGCGATGCCAAGACTTGTGCCGGTACTTGCCTTGCGGCCTGCCAGCCATCTCGCGCGGCTTGAATCTGCGGATTGTTTTGTTCCGCTTCCTTCATCAACTCGGCCAAGGGAGTGACCGGCCGCGGCTGTTGGTGCGGGGTTTCCTGCCCGGAACCGGGGCGCACCAGAAAAACCGAAATCGCTAAAGCGCAGACGGCGCTCTTGATGAGGCCAGGCGCACCTACCGTGCGCGGACTTCTTTGCAGCATGGAATTCATCTCTAAGCTCCTCGAAACACACCTCCCTCGACTGGTGATCGGCGTTCGGCCAGCGAGGGTCGGCCGAACGAAGCAATGTGGAAAAAGAGAATGAGATGGCGATGCGGAACCGCACCGTCGAGGAGGTCTAGATCAGGAGGGAGGCGTGCAGCGTGTAAAGAGGAGGCGAGTGCTGCGGAGGCTCAAATCTTGGCCGGAATATTGACGTGATCCCGCCAGGCCGAGTCATTGGGAACGGCTCTGCCGCCATGGCCAGCGGGGCACTAAAAGAAATATGGCTGGTTAGCAGAACGCTCAGCGTCTGCGGGGACACCATTTTTTTGCAGCAGTCGTGGCCATGGTTGGCCGGGTCGCACGACATCGTGCGGCAGCACTCCATCGTCTGCTGGTCCGCAGACATCGCCATGCAATCGGCGAATTGCGCCAGCAGAATGAAGCTTGCCGCTGCCACCAAAGATGTGATTTTCCGAAACATCCGGTTTCCTTAATGTAACATCTATCCGATTCTAGGAGCAGGATACCGACGAGACTGGTCGAGAAATCGGTCCGCCTGTATCCGCCTGTAGGGGTTCCGGCTCGGCGGTTGTGTGTTAGGCGCGGCAGCACTCTCGGAAGACTCCAGGCCCGGAACCGGGATAGGAGGAAAGATGGCGAGGGGGAGAAGGTTCCGCGATTTCGGCGCCGACGGCACGACGATGTCATTGTGACGGACGTTTCGCAACGGTCGGAAGTAGCTGTCGCGGTGGCCGGCAAGACCACCGTTTCCGGGCCGTCCGGGCCATCCCCGGCGCGGCATGCTCGCAATGCTGTCGTATCTTGTATGCGCCTCTTATATGCGCCGGCCGCTATCGGGAAAGCCGATCCATCGGGACTATCTGCTTGCAGTCACGGGCAGCTCCCACAGGAACTTGTGCAGGAACGTCTCCATGCGGCCGAGCGTGTAAATCCACCGGCTGTGCAGCAGCGACTCGTGCACGTCGTCCGGAAAGACGATGAGCTCATAGTACACGTCGCGCTGGCGCAGCAGTTGAACGAGGCCGGTCATCTGCTGGAACGCCACGTTGCGGTCGTCGTCCCCCTGGATGAGCAGCACCGGCGACTTCCACCCATCGATCGCGCTAATCGCCGAGGACTTGTAGGAGACCGATGCCGGGTCGAGCGAGCTGCCCTCCAGGTGCACGCCCGCAAGGTCCACGCCGGCTTTGAAGATATCGGAGTTGCGCGCCAGGGCCTCGGACGTGAGCAGGCCCCCGTACGATAGCCCCCAGATCCCGATTCGGTTCGGATCGACATCGGCTCTGGTCTGCAGATACTTGCCGCCGGCGACCACGTCCTGATACTCGGCGTTGCCGCCGGCGCCGGTATTGCCCGGCGTGCGGAACGACCGGCCGTAGCCTATGCCGAGACGGTAGTTAATCGACATCACGACATAGCCCTGGCTGGCCAGCCACTCATTGATGCCGTACGCCCAGTGGTAAAACTGCATGTAGTGATAGGCGGGCATCATCTGCCGCTGGGGTCCGCCGTGCACGAAGACGATGGCCGGGCGCCGCTCGCCCGGTTTCAAGTCCGCCGGCAGGAACAGTTGATTGTGGATCTCGAGTCCGTCGGCAGCCTTGGTGATCACAATCTCCGGTCTCACGTGCGCGTCCATCGGAAAGCCCGGCCGCGACGTCGGGAAGATGATCTTCTGCGGGACAGCGGCCGCGCCCGCCGATCCCTCCGCTCCCATTTTCCACACACCCACTGATTGCGGCATGTTCCAACTGGCGCTTATCGTCGCCAGATACTTGCCGGACGCGAGCGGAGCCGGGTAGGTCTCGACGCCCTCGCCCGTGGTGATCTGCACCGGCGTTCCGCCGCCGGCCGGGACCGCCCAGATGTGGCGCCGCTCGATATCCTTGGCGTTAGTGCAGTAGTAGAAGGTCTTGCTGTCGGCCGAGACGGCGATCGATGTCCGATCTTCGATGAGCCCGTCGGTGGTCGTCAGCAGCACCGGTCGCGCGGACGCATCCATGACGTTGAGCGCGTAGTATCGGTCCCATTCGTCCACCGGGGGCGCCGGGCTTCCTGGCGTGGCTGCGGGCGTGGCTCCCGGTGTGGCTCCCGGTGTACCAACGGGTGTACCAGCGGATGCGCCGGCGGTTCCAGCTCGGCCGCCGCCGCGCGCGCCTCTACCGCCGCGTCCGCCGCCGCCGCGTCCGCCACCGAACTGGAAGATGACCAGATCGCCCGCCAGGTGCGCGTTCCCGACGTTGGCGACCAGGGCATCGTTAGGCTGGTTGTGCCAGGTCTCCTGCGCATCGCCTGTGGTGACGTCGGCTTTGTAGAAGGCGAGCGTGTAGCCGCCTTTGAACGTGGCTTGCATCAAGCCTGGAGAGTTGTTGATGACGGCCGGGGCGCCGGCGCCCTGGGCCGCTGGAGCAGAAGCGGCCTGTACCGCTGGGGCGGAAGCGCCCTCGGCCGCTGGAGCAGAAGCCGCCTGCACCGCCGGCGCGGAAGCCCCCCGATT
>PLDF01000224.1 GCA_003135055.1 Bryobacterales bacterium
TCACTTTCATGTCGCACACCCGTGTTGGCGGCATACGGCAGTATATGACTGCGGTATGCTGGAGGGGGGGCTCTCCAATGTCTCTGCCAGCAGCCGCTCTCCAAGAGCCGCAAATCCGATCAGCCGTGGATCAGGTTGTCACGGAACTGGCAGACGATGTGGTGCTTATCCGCT
The DNA here is from genome assembly GCA_003135055.1 of Bryobacterales bacterium. GTDB lineage: Bacteria > Acidobacteriota > Terriglobia > Bryobacterales > Bryobacteraceae > PALSA-243. The sequence continues at coordinate 175 of PLDF01000224.1, forward strand.
ACGACATAGGACTCGATTGGACCGGGGACAGGGCGATTTTTTTCGTATTCTGCTTAAAGATAAAGCAAGCCGGGGAAAGCGGCTCGCAAGGGCAACGTCAAGAGCGTCCGATCTGCTGCTGGAAAAACTGAAAGCAATACCCCTTGATCGTTTGGTGTATTTCAGTTTTCGCAGCCAAGCGGAACAGAAGTCGTTGCGAGAAGAGGCGTGGGTCTAAAAGAGTGCCATTTCCAGAAGATCTCTTGGAACAGGCTAATTCAGTCTGCGGAGGAATTCGCTACCCTTCACTTTTCCATCGTCGAACAGTTCTGTTCGAAATTCAAGTATGGATTTAGCGAGCTCTGATCCAATGAACTGATCGCCCTACTTCTTCTTCCCCTGCGCGGCCACCGCTTCCATGGGCGCCTTCACCTTTCCGGATCGCCCAGGCAAAGTCGTCATTCGAATAACCCAAGGCGGCTTTGCGTCGCGGGATCTGCCCAGCCGCTGACGCGGCGCCGGACTTCATCGTTCGCTTCTTCTTATCTTTGATTTCTTGAGGTCCGCTTTCAACTGCTCGATCAGCCATTGGCCGTCTTTCCTGGTCCCTTCCGGCTTCTGCTTGAACTTGGCCTGGACGACCAAGTATCCGTCCCAAGGTTCGGTTTCGGATGGGTATTTCAAGCGGCCCCTGTAAGTGGCTTCCCTCGCGCCATCGGGGCCATCACCGAAGATGACCACTCCCGGCGCCAGCGCCTTCAGGGCGAGCGATTGAATCAGTTGCTCGAACGAGCGCGGACTGAGATTGCTGAGATTGTAATCGGGTATCGCGTTACGGGTGGCTAATCTTACGATCTAGCCCGGTCAACATATCATAGGCCGAATATTGAGCCCGCGCGACGCCCTATTCGGAGGAGCCGCCCTACTTCTTCTTCCCCTGCGCCGCCACCGCTTCCATGGCCGCCTTCACCTTTTCCGGATCGCCCAAGTAATACCGGTTCAGCGGCTTCAAATCGTCGTCCAGCTCATACGCCAGCGGCATGCCCGTCGGAATATTCAGCTCCACAATCTCGTCTTCCGGCACATTGTCGAGATACTTCACCAGCGCCCGCAAGCTATTTCCGTGCGCCGCGATCAGCACCCGCTCGGCGCGCTCGATGGCCGGCGCGATGGTCTCATGCCACAGCGGCAGGAACCGCGCCACCGTGTCCTTCAAGCACTCCGTCAGCGGCAGCTCGCCTTCGCTCAAGCCCGCGTAGCGGCGGTCGCGGCCGGGGAAGCGCTCGTCGTCCGGCGTCAGCTCCGGCGGGCGGATATCGTAACTCCGCCGCCAGATCTTCACTTGCGCTTCGCCGAACTTCTCCGCGGTCTCCGCCTTATTCAACCCTTGCAGCGCGCCGTAATGCCGCTCGTTCAACCGCCACGAACGATGCACCGGAATCCACGCCAGATCCATCTGGTCCAGCACGCTCCACAGCGTATGGATCGCCCGCTTCAGCACCGAAGTGTACGCCACGTCGAACGTGTACCCGCCCTCGCGCAAGACCGCGCCAGCCTCCGCGGCTTCGGCACGGCCTTTGTCCGAGAGCTCCACATCCGTCCAGCCGGTGAAGCGGTTCTCCTTGTTCCACTCGCTTTCGCCGTGGCGCACCAGCACCAGTTTCTTCATTGCCGGAACGCCTTCCTTCCCAGGAATTGCGCCGACGCGCCCAGCCGCTCTTCAATCCGCAGCAACTGGTTGTACTTCGCAATGCGGTCGGTGCGGCTCGCCGAGCCCGTCTTGATCTGCCCGGCGCCGGTGGCCACCACCAGGTCCGCGATGAATGGATCTTCCGTCTCGCCGGAGCGGTGCGAAATTACGGCCGTATAGCCCGCCGCCGCAGCCATCTGCATGGTTTCCAGCGTCTCCGTCAGCGTTCCGATCTGGTTCACCTTGACCAAAATCGAATTGGCGATGCCTTCGTCGATGCCTCGCTTCAGCCGCACCACATTGGTCACGAATATGTCGTCGCCCACAATCTGCACTTTGTCGCCCAGGGCATCGGTCAGCATCTTCCAGCCCGCCCAATCGTCTTCCGCCATGCCGTCTTCAATCGACAGAATGGCCGGATATTGCCGCACCCAGTTGGCCCAGAACTCCACCATCTGTTCGGAGCTGCGCGCGCTCTTGTCCGATTTCTTGAACACGTACTTGCCGTCCTGGCCGTCTTTAACGCCGTCTTTAATATAGAACTCGCTCGCCGCCGGATCGATGCAGATTCCGATCTGCTCACCCGCTTTGTAACCCGCCTGCGAAATCGCCTCCAGCACCGATTCCAGAGCTTCGTCGTTCGATTTCAGCATGGGCGCGAAGCCGCCTTCATCGCCCACCGAGGTGGAGTAGCCCTTCTTAGAAAGCACCTTCTTCAGCGTGTGGAATACTTCGACGCCCATGCGCAACGCTTCCGAGAATTTCGTGGCGCCGAACGGCGCGATCATGAACTCCTGCACGTCCACGGAATTATCCGAGTGCGCGCCGCCGTTGATGATATTCATCTGCGGAACCGGCAGAACGGTCGCGCTGATGCCGCCCAGATAGCGATAGAGCGTGGTCCGCTGCGCCGCCGCGGCCGCGCGCGCCGCCGCCATCGACACCGCCAGAATCGCATTCGCGCCCAACCGGCCTTTGTTGGCCGTGCCATCGAGCGCAATCATCGTCCGGTCGATATCGGACTGGTGCGATGCGTCCTTTCCGTGCAGCGCTTTGGCAATCTCGCCGTTGACATGGCCCACCGCCTTCAGCGTCCCTTTTCCCATATAGCGCGACTTGTCTCCATCGCGCAGCTCCACCGCCTCATGCTCGCCGGTGGAAGCGCCCGAAGGAACCGCCGCGCGCCCCATGCTGCCGTCCGCCAGAAAAACTTCCGCTTCCACCGTTGGATTCCCGCGCGAGTCGAGAATCTCTCTTGCAATCACGCTCACTATGTTCGTCAAGTATTTTCTCCGTTATCCTACTACTGTAATTCCGCCTTCAGTGACGGTGTAGCCGCTGCTTCTATCCGCATCCGAGTCGAATCCGATCACCGTCGAATCCGGCACGGTCACGCCTGTGTTCACAATCGTGCGCCGCAATCGCGAGTTCCGCCCGATCTTCACATTGGGCATCAGAATCGAATACTCCACTTCGCAAAAGCTGTTCACCCGCACGCCCGGCGAGAGCACGCTGTGCATCACGCGCCCCCCCGAGATAATGCATCCCGAGCTCACGATCGAATCCACCGCGATGCCGATGCGCCGCCCCTCCTCGCCGAATACGAACTTCGCCGGCGGCTGCTGGGTCGCCCTGGTGCGGATGGGCCAACGCTGGTCGTAGAGGTTGAACTCCGGCGCCACCGCCACCAGATCCATGTTCGCTTCGTAGTATGCGTCCAGAGTTCCCACGTCGCGCCAGTAACGCACCTGCGACGCATTGATGTCGTGGAAATCGTAGGCCTCCACGCGCGCCTTGCGCAAATAGCCGGGCAGCAGATCCTTACCGAAATCGTGGCTCGAATCGGAATCCTGCGCATCTTCGTGCAGCGCCCGCAGCAGCACGTCCGTATTGAAGACGTAAATGCCCATGGAAGCGCTCACCATCGACAAGTTGAACCGCGAGGGCTTGGGATGCCCGTGTTGCGGCTTCTCTTCGAACCCCACAATCCGGTAATCTTCTCCGATCTCCACCACCCCGAATCGGCCGGCTTCTTCCGGCCGGATTTGAATGGTCGCAATGGTGATCTCCGCGCCATGCCGCCGGTGCCAGTCGATCATCTCATGGTAGTTCATCTTGTAGATGTGGTCGCCGCTCAGGATCAGCGTCAACTCAGGCGCTTCCGCTTCGATGCTTTGGAAATTCTGAAAAACCGCGTCGGCGGTTCCCTGATACCAGTCCTCGTGCACGCGCTTCATCGGGGGCAGCACCTCGATATATTCCCCCAGCTCGGCCGAAAGGATGTTCCAACCGTCGCGGATATGGCGGATCAGATCGAGCGCCTTGTACTGGGTAAGAATTAAGATCCGGCGGAGGTCGGAATTGATACAATTGGAGAGAGTAAAATCGATGATTCGATAGGCGCCGCCGAATGGAACGGCCGGTTTGGCGGTATCCTTGGTCAGAGGATGCAGCCGCTCTCCGGCTCCTCCGGCCAGCAAGATCGCGAGTACGTTCTCCATTTCAGCCTAACTTCCTGAAAAATAGTGACTTGGATCTGCTGCTTGGGAATATTACCGATGCGTTTGAAAATTGGGTCTTGACATTCTCTGTCAACACCATATGATATCAGTACCTTCTGTGCGCCGCGCAGAATTTTTCGGGGGCTCGCCTCAGGTTGGTTGGTCGTCGGGTAAATTGCAAAAAGCACGCACGGAAATCAGGTCCGGTTTGGAGGTGTATTTCGTTTGGCGGAAGTAAAGCTTCAAGAGGGCGAGACGTTAGAAAACGCCCTGCGCCGGTTCAAGAGAAAAGTCCAGCAAGAGGACATTATTAAGGAAGTGAAGCGCCATTCCTTCTACCTGAAACCAGGCGAGAAGCTACGGGCTAAGCAAGCGCTAGCTCGCAAGCGAAACCGGAAGAAGTCACGCCGGGAAGTCGAATAAGATTGAGACGGCGGGATACGGGGGTTCCGCCGTCTCATTCCAGCAGTTCAAGTTGACACGGGGAAACAATAACATGGCTGAGTTTCAGGATCGCGTCCTCAAGTGCGTCGATTGCGCAGCGGATTTTGTATTCACAGCGGGAGAACAGCACTTCTTCCACGACAAAAACTTCAAGAATGAGCCCAAGCGCTGTAAGAATTGCAAGACCAAGCGTCACGGCTCATCATCCTCCGGCGGGTTCGCCAAATCGGAAACCATGACCACCTGCTCGCAATGTGGGCGGGAAACCACGGTTCCGTTCAGGCCCACGCAAGGGAGACCGGTTTATTGCAGAGAGTGTTTCTTAAACCGCAAAGCATCCGTGGCCGGCGCCGGGAACTAGTTCCGCGACCAGAGCCGCGCGCGTAAGCACGCGGTTGTCACGATAGCACCGAATCTCACGGTCAGGCAACCAGGACAGGCCCTCGCGCAGCGATTACCTAAGGCGGCCATGCGGCTGGGTGGCAGCCGGCTGATTTGGAACAAGTTTCGGGATTGAGGGGATCCGGCTAGAGTTGTAATGGCTCTGGGCAGGGGGAGAAAGATTGACAGAGGGCGCGGATCGTGCCGATTCATCGGTCGGAGAGAATACAGTAGCGCCGGCAGGGGCCACGAACCAATAGGCGATTCTTTTGGCGCACTGGTGAAAGGTCTCGCATTTTCCGCGCGCATGGCCCGCCAGCGCGACCTTCTCGACGGCCGCCGGCTCCATCTCCAACCGCGCCCCATAGCGCTCCTGAATGGTCTTCTGAACACCCGGCAAAATATGCTCCAGTACGATCCGCTCGACGGCCCGGCGGTCCAGCGGGCGGAACGCCACGACCTCATCAAAGCGGTTCAGCAGTTCCCTGGAAAAAACCTGTTTGAGTTCCTTCATGGGAACGAGCGGCTGGTCGGCCTCCGGCGTTTCCGCCAGGAAACCAACAGCGCGACGACTGGCCGGCGCCAGTACGTTGGCGGTGGCGATAATCACCAGCTTTGAGAGATCGAGCGCCTTGCCGGACGACAGCGTCAGCCGTCCAGCGTCGAAGGCTTGCTGAAAGAGGCGGTGCAGGGCTTCGTTGGCTTTTTCGAATTCGTCCAGCAGCAACACTCCGCTTTCACCGGATTTCAGGAACTCCTCGAGCGGCGGCGGCCTTCCGAAGCCGATGTAGCTGGGCGGTGCGCCCCTTCCCGCGACGGACAACCGATGGTCGAATTGTCTCCCTACAGGGTGGGATGAAATTGGAAAGAGGCATGAGCGTCAGTACGGCCACTGCTAGTCCCACTCGGCGACTGCCTCGTTTCGCAGCGCGGCCCGAGCCGCCCGGAAGTCCGGCTCGTTGATCGCAAGCACCTGTATTGTCACTCGACCGATCGATGTCCTTCCAACTAGATCGGGGCCGTGCCATTCAAAGTGCTCTGCCCAGATACCTCGGCGTGGGTCAAACAGCCGCACGATTTCGGCGGTTTCCGGATCGCTGCCAGCGATGTTTGGGCCCTTGCGCCGGTTGCAGTGCATGCACGCCAGCGCCAGGTTCGACGGATGAGTCTCGCCGCCGTGCTGCCGCGCCAAGATATGATCCACATGGAAGAAGCCGGCATACTGTGCCGCGGGCATGTGACAGTACTCGCAGCGATGGTTCGCACGAGTCCATATGCTGCGGGTCAGGATATCATTCACGAATGGCGCGCGTCCGCGGGACCAGCCCGGAGAGCGAGGCGAGCCTCAGAATGCACGACCGTCAAAAGATTGGCAACGTGAAGATAGCTATCAAATTCGGCTTCCTCGTCAGCAGTCAGCGTGCCTGCTTCCGACCGGTCGGCCAGTTCCTCCATGCGAGCGCGATCAGGTTGCCCGAATTGGATGGACAGTAGATAGCGGGCCGTGTCCTGCGAAATCGGCTCTTTCGGCACTTGGATCAGCCGAGCCCAAATAGCTGGTTCGAAGGTCAGACTGGCTTGATGAGCACCCATAGTTTTAGTCTACGCCAACCCTAACCAACCACGCCAACCGGGCGGCGGATAGGAAAGATACGCCAACACACTATGTGCGGGAAGGCCGACGCTAAATGACGGCACCCGCGGAATCGACCCAAGCGATACGGCGGTGAGGGTTCGCCAAAGCACCCATGCAACCGTAAGTTGTTGAAGATACGTTTGGTGAAGTCGTGGAAATGTTGTGAAAACTAACTCTCATTGCCCAAATTCCCGATTTGTTGGCTGTAAGCTGTTGATTCTAAATGGCGGTGAGGGTGAGATTCGAACCATTAACGGGCTCGCAGCGCCCGTAAGTTGCAGATTCTACGTTACTATCGATGCCAACATTGCCAACGATGCCGTCGCGCATTGCCCGGTATTGCCCGCTGGCAGCGATTCCTTCTCTTCCGAATTCCATCCGTTTTGCGGTTTCAGAGATGCGGTGAAGTGACCTGCGGAACGCGCTTAGGCTGCTAGTCGGCAATAGTATGGATTGATCGCGAAGTTCCAATAGTGGAACTGCGCGGACCGGCATAGTGATGGAGTTGCGTCTTGTGAGAGCTGCGTCCACAGCATTCGCATTGCCCGGTCTTCATTTTCTTAACCGAAGGAAAGAAGTCGCAGCCGCTCTCAAGAGTGAAAGAGATTAAAGTGCTTCCGCTGATAGCGATGGCGACTACGACTCTACTGCGATTGGAGCCCCTCGCCGAACTTCGGCAGCCGATGTCACTCCTCTAAGGGTTCACAATTATACGCCATGGCTGTAATGGCATGAAGTTTCCGGCTCCATCGTTTGTTTCAACAAGAGCGCAATTCCAACCGCTTTTCAGCGGCTGCGAACCGCCGGTATTACAATACCCGAGCGCGTGCGCGGACCGACATCCCGGATTAGAACCAGAATTTGATGTTTTGTATCAAATGCTTCCACCAGACACGCCCGGTCTTCACGATTGCGGTCATGTAGAACAATTTCCCGGCCAAAGCTCATCCGCTTTCCCACGGCCGGTACAACCTGCGCCAACGGGTGGAACCCGGTCACAGGCGTGCAGAGAATCTTGCCGTCATAAATCCTCTCGAACGATGTGGACATCACAACCCGCCTTACTTCAGCCGTAAACCCGCCGTTGATATGGTGGACCGATTGATCAAGGACAACAACGCAGCACGCGCAGGAATTCGTAATGACGTAGCGGCGGAATGCAGAATAATTGGAAGCTCCGAACTTACGGGCGAGGGCCATCGGCACTTTGATGCCGAACTCCTGATCACTCGCTTCCTGCGAGAAGACCTCGCCCTGAAACAGCACTTCAGAAGCGAATACATTTGCCTCCCTCTCGAACAGGTCCGTTATTTCGGCATCGAGCGTCTTTTCGCAATCATGTATGAGCCGGTACATCTTCCGCTGGTGCGGCAAGGTGCCATGGCCGGCTTCATGGAGCTTTATGAATGGTACGCGGGGCTTCGGTGCATCTTTGTCGATGACGATCAGCCCTTCGTGGGACTCAAGAAGGCCCAGGACTTTGCTCAACGCCGTTTTGATGCTTTCCAGTCCAGCTTTAGCCTTGTTAACAAACTGCTTAAGGAAGTTTTCGTTCAATACCTCGTCATCAACCACGGTCAGCTTGGCGGCCGCCAGGAGATCATCAATCGGCGTCGGGAATCTTCCGTGCGCGGAAGCCTCGCGCAGCAACCGGTCAGCGTGGCGCTGAACGGTGGCGAGCTGATGGGTATCGAGAACTGAGTCGTCTGGCCGGGTCACTTCCGTCTCTGTTTTCTTATGAATGCCAAGTAGTCGAGAAGGATATTTTCTTCTTCGGGTGTGAGACCTTGAATGGCGAACGTTGCGGCTTTGGCCTGTCGGCGGCCTGATGGGTTGGGCTCTGACGACAGATAGCCAGCGCGGTTCATCAAATCTTCGTACGAAGCGTTATAGACGCGCGCAAGTGCATGCAGGATGTTCGGCGAAGGCTTGGCAATCTTGTTGTTCTCCAACTGGCTCAAATAGGCGTTGGAGACTTCCTTTTCGGTTGCCTCTTCGACTTGGCGCAGCGAGAGACCCGCAGCGGTACGTAACCGCGCAAGATGTGCGCCAAACGAGTCGTCGGATACCCGCTGCGCACCTGTCTTTACCATAAGCATTCCTCCTGGATCGTTGGAAGATAAGGCCTATCCACAATTATGTGCGCTTTTGCTCAATCGGTCAAGCGACGCCAACGGTTTGCTTGACAACCTTAGCATCGCTATATACAATGGGCAGTATGAGTCGACGTAACGGCCGACCGCCGATAGGAGTCTATCATGGAAAACTACGAAGGAATCAAACAGGCCGAGGGCCATCTTAAACTAGCTGAGGCCGATCTGGTCGCAATGCAGGCGGCAGAGCGCGCGGCAGAAGACGAAATTGAAGAGGCGGTACAGGAGCTTCGGGGAACGGTCACAATCATTGTAAATGGCGTTCCACACGCGTGGCCGAAGGGCAAGATCACGTATGCGCAGGCGGTCACCCTTGAAGTGCCAGACTATTCGAAGCATCCCGAAATCACGTACTCAGTGAAGTACAAGGGCGGCCATGGCGATAAGCCTGAAGGTATCCTTTCCCCTGGTAGCTCTGTTAAAGTCAAGGAAGGTATGAGTTTCAGTGTTTCAGAAACTGGTCAGTCATAACGATGACATACGGCGTTTGGTCGAAAAGGGCTATGCCATTGCCTTCGACAGCAACTGCCTAATCATACGCGACATTCCATATCTGGATAATCTGAGGGAATTGCAAATCGGCGCAATCGTCACGAAGCTCGTATTTATAGATCAGCAGCGGGTCACTCAGGACGATCACCAGATTTTCTTCGCCGGTTCAATCCCTCATAACCTTGATGGAACGCCAATCCCCAACCTCGCTGGTGGACCTGCTCAGATTGCCTTGAGTGAGGCCATTAAGGATGTGGTCGTACAGCGTTCCTTTTCGAACAAGCCTCGGGCCACCGGGAAATTCCAGGATTTCTTTGAAAAGATCGACAGTTACGTGGGCATCATATCGGGACCGGCGATTGAACTGCACAACGCCAACCCTTACACGTTCCACGCTGTAAAAGAGATAGTCTCGACACCGTGTTCAAATTTCATGACACGCTGACGAGCAGAGCAGAAATCACCGATCTGTCGGCCAAGTTCGCGAACGATGTGGTTGCTATAATCGGCCTCGGCGGCACAGGCGCATATGTTCTAGATTTTATCGTGAAGACGCCGGTGCGGGAGATTCGGGCGTTCGACCTCGACATGTTCTACGTACACAATGCATTTCGCTCGCCAGGCAGACTTGATTCGGCCGAACTCGGCAAGCCGAAAGCGGAGGTTTATCGTTGGCGTTATGATAACTTCAGGAACGGGATTTCAGTAGAGCGCAAGTTCGTTGACTCTTCGTGCGGGGACGATCTCAACGGAGTAACCTTCGCGTTTGTGTGCGTCGACAAAGGTCCGTCGCGCGCCGGAATTTTTGATCTCCTCATTTCGAAGGGCATCCCTTTCATTGATGTGGGAATGGGCCTCAACCATAAGAGAGGCCCTCTGAACGGAATGTTGCGCGCAACCTACTATTCTGCCGAGCACGGCCAGAAGGTACGCGAAAAGGGCTTGGCCGAGCTCGCAGACAATCCAGACGATCTATACCGGACCAACATTCAGATCAGCGAACTCAACGCCCTTAACGCGTGCCTGGCTGTCATTAGATTTAAACAACTGCGCGGCTTTTACTTCGAAGAGCTTCCCCACTTCCATCTGCTATTCGAGATCGGCGATTTTAAGATCGTCGGGGATTCGGAAATGCAATGACGATTGCGCTGCAACGTGTCCATTACATGCCGAAGGAACTGAAACCCGGTATCCTCTATGTTTCAGAGGAATTCGGCATCGCTGCGCATCTTTGTCCCTGCGGATGCGGCTCCAAGATCAGGACTCCGTTGGGTCCAACTGAATGGTCCGTTGAGGCGACGAACAGCGGACCCAGTCTGCGGCCTTCCGTCGGGAACTGGCAGCAGGCGTGCCAGTCGCACTACTGGATAGATCGGGCGAAATCAGATGGGCCGATAAGTGGACGCCCGAGGAAATCGCCGCGGGTCGACGTCACGAGGAAGAGCGCAGACACGCCTACTATGATGCCCTTGATCGTAAGCGCGGCGGGAAGCTGCGACGGTTCTGGCGTCGGGTGAAAGACCTGTTTGAGCGATAGTCTCCCCCTCCCAGCTTAGACAGATACCCAACATAATAGTGCCGTAGCATTGTTGGCCAGGGAGCCGCCGCAATTTGTGGCTTGCCGCCGCCCGCTCGGGCGCGGCAGGTTCAGCGCGTCGCCGGTCTGCACGTCGGCGAACATGCGGAACATCGACAGCAGTTCTGGAAACGGAACTGCTGCTGTTGCTCTCTATCGGACTCGCGGGGATCTGAAAGCTTCTTTGGAAAATCGCCAGTCTCGTTAGCCATTCGAGTCCCGGTTGCACTGGAAGCTTTGCCTCGATTGGACATATTAATTCTTAACCTTGACGTCTCCAACGGCCCTTGCTCATCTCGGTTTCGCGTTGAGGTGTTCTTTGGTGTTATTGAGTGTTAGAATCTGTGTTAAGTAGTGTTACGTTGTGGATAACCTCACGTAAGCCATTGGCGCGCATCAGAAAATTCAGAAACGCCGTATCTAAAACCCCGAAGTTCAATACTCGAAACCCCGAATCGAGATACTTGAAACCCCGAACTTCCGTACTCAATACCCCGAATCTCTTGACATCCTACTTAAAACCCCGAATATCTCCCCTTCCCACCTTGAAACCCCAAATCCTTGCCACGCCATACCTGAAACCCCGATTGCGCGGCGATGCTACCTGAAACCCCGAATCCAGACCAACAGCTCCTCCCCGCCAAGCACAGCAAAGGCGATCTGTTCATCTGCGACGTGGCCGATGCGGCGCTCAAGGATCTGATTCCGCAGATGGAGCACCCCTTCTACTCCCTTTCGAAAAAGCCGGAAACCGCGATTCGCAAATATGAGCATAACGGCAACTGGCTGCAAATCGTCCCAAGCGTCAAGGGCCTGGCGACAATCTACGACAAAGACATTCTGATTTACTGTATTTCCCAACTTATGGAGAAGTTGAAGCGAAACGAGCCTGTGAGCCCCCGCGTGCGCATTACCAGCCGGGATCTGCTAATTTTCACCAATAGGGGGACGGCTGGAAAAGACTATACCGCCCTCTGCGAAGCCATTGACCGCCTCGCGGGAACGCGCATCACCACAAATATCCGGACGGGCGAGGAGGAGCAACGGGACAGCTTCGGGCTCATCGATGCCGCTTCAATCCGGCGCAAACATGGTCTCGACGGCCGCCTGATCTGGGTGGAAATCAAGCTTTCCGACTGGGTATTCAATGCGATCCAGGGCCAGGAGGTTCTGACCCTGCATCCCGATTATTTTCGTCTTGGAAAGCCGCTGGAGCGGCGGATTTATGAGCTGGCGCGCAAGCATTGTGGCCGGCAAGCCTCCTGGTCGATCTCGCTTGATACCCTGCTCAAGAAATCCGGCTCGCAAAGCGTGATTACGCGTTTCCGGCAAATGGTTAAGCATATCGGCAAGCACGACCATCTACCGGACTACCGCGTTGTTTTCGATGAAGAGAGCGATTTGGTGACGTTCTACAACCGCGATGGCAAATGGGTTGAACGCCCCCTGCCCTCGGACGGCGAAACACTTCCTCCCCTGCCGACGCAGGCCCACGAAGACGGACGCGCCGCGGCCCCTGGCTATGACATCCACGGCCTCGAAAGCGAATGGCGGGAATGGTGGACCAGTTCGGGTAAGCCCAAACTCGACAACCCCGCCGCGGCCTTCGTCGGTTTCTGCCGGAGCCGTCACAAGCGCGCGCCGATCCACCGTGAAACCGATCGGGACTGGCAGGAGTCCCCTGCCCTGTCATGAAAACCCGAAACCCATTAGAAGCCCGTGGACGGGCTTGGCAGGAATTCCGGGGCCGAGTGGCTTCAAAAGAATATAGCCCCCTTCCCGCCAATCCTTTGTGCCGTAGCATCGATTTCAGCCAGCCGTCCAGGATCACATTCGTGATCCGAGGCCCACCAGCGGATAGCTATCGAATAGCCATCAGCTATTTCTTCGGTAGCTATCAACTAACCTCAGGTTATCGAAGCGCTATCGATCAGGGTATCCGGTAGCTATCTGATAACCTCAGAATATCTTCTTGCTATCGGATAGCTTTCTGATAGTGTGCCCGCTACTCGATAGCTATCTACCTGGAGAACCCAAAAATGCCGACCATCGCATTCGTGTCGCCGAAAGGCGTGACGGTGGCGCCGGAAA
>PLDF01000274.1 GCA_003135055.1 Bryobacterales bacterium
CACTTCTATGTCGCGCACCCTCCGGCAGACGATCGTCGAAGACACTGTGGAAGGCAACAATCGGTCACGCCACGTAGGCGACGCCGAATTCCCTGGCGAGCGCCGATAACCTTAGGTCGGCCGTCCACAACTGCATCCGGCCTACGATCGCGGATGCCAGCAGATGAATGTCGATCCAGCCAACGCCGCGTCCATATAGCTCCCGCTCGCGGACGAACCAGACGACATCGCCATGAGGAACGGTACTCGCCTGATGCATCCGCTCATAACCGGCAAGTAACTTCCGGCGGCCTCCCCGATCGCCGATGAGGAGTTCTCCATAGACCAACTCGTGCCCGGCCACCTCATCGAGATCGAGGAGTCCATCCAACCCGGCAGCGAAGGGCGCCCGGTTGGCAAGGTACCGAATCCACACGGAGGTGTCCACCAGGACCATCAGGCAGCCCTGTGCTTTGTTCGAGGCCTCTCGCGGCGCCTCGGCACATCTTGCGCGTGAGGCTCCGACCCAATCAGGGCGCGAAGGTTCTGGTAAGCTGCGTGGCGCACCAAGGCCTGGAGGCCCAGTCGCACGGTCTCAGTGTCCGTGGCGGCGCCGCAGGCTGTTTTCGCCTGATTGAAGAGCTCGTCGTCGACATTGAAGGTTTTCTTCATACATATCATTGTGCCATAAAAGTATGGCTGGCGGAGCCATACCCGGGTAAGCCCTTGGCGGCCGGCGAGGCCGGCGGTTGGCAGGCGGAAGCGCATGCCCCACGGCGACAATCGCGTCAAGGTACACTGGTATTTCCATGCCGAAGCCTCCCATACGCGAATGCTCCGCGCCTGGGCTGCGCCGGTTCAATTTCCTGGAGATCAATGGTGGGAACTACGGTCGGTATTGTCTCTGAATCGCTGCCCGGCGAGCGCCGCGTGGCGATGACGCCGGGCGCGCTTTCCGTTTTGAAGAAATCCAATGTCGAGTTGCTGATGGAATCGGGCGCGGGCGTTGCCGCCGGCATGCCCGACGCCGAGTACGCCGAAAAAGGCGTGCGCCTCGCCAGCCGCGAGGACGTATTTGCCTCGTCCGAGGTGATTCTCCAGGTTCGGAGCTTGGGCGCCAACCTCCAGGCGGGACGCGCGGACCTGGCGCACCTGCGCCGCGGACAGGCAGTCATCGGCTTCGGCGAACCGCTCACCTCCATCGACGCCGCTCGCGATCTGGCCGAACGCGGGGTCAGTTTTCTCTCCATGGAATTGATGCCCCGCATCACGCGGGCGCAGAGCATGGACGCTCTCTCTTCCATGGCCACCATCGCCGGCTACAAAGCTGCACTGATAGCCGCCAATTCGCTGCCGCGCATGTTCCCCATGCTGATGACCGCGGCCGGCACGGTGGCTCCGGCGCGCGTGCTGGTGCTGGGAGCGGGCGTCGCCGGATTGCAGGCCATCGCCACGGCGCGCCGCTTGGGCGCAGTGGTCAGCGGTTACGATATCCGTGCCGCCGTAAGAGAACAGATCGAAAGTATTGGAGCGCGCTTTGTGGTCCTCGATTTGGGCGAAGCCTCAGCCGAAGACAAGGGCGGATACGCGAAGGCGATGAGCGAAGATTTCTACCGCCGCCAGCGCGAAGCCATGGCCAACGTGCTCGCGGAACAGAATGTCGTCATCACTACCGCCGCCGTCCCCGGCAAGAGGGCGCCTATACTGGTTACGCGCGAAATGGTGCGCCGTATGCCGCCGGGTTCGGTGATTATCGATATCGCCGCCGAGCGCGGAGGCAACTGCGAGTTGACGCGGCCGGGCGAAGTGGTGGAAGAGCACGGCGTGCAGATTTACGGACCGGTCAATCTGCCCTCCACCATTCCGTATCACGCCAGCCAGATGTATGCGCGCAACATCGCGACGTTCCTGAAGTACCTTATCAAAGACGGAAATTTCACGCTCAACCAGGAGGACGAGATCGTCCGCGAAACCCTGGTAACGCACGCCGGCGAAGTGGTTCACGCGCGCGTCCGCGAAGCCATGGGGTTGGCCTCCCTGGAAACCGTCTCATAGGAGATGCATGCCTTCCGATCTTGAACTCAGTCTCTACGTCTTCATGCTCGCGACCTTCGTCGGGCTGGAGATCATCCGCAAGGTTTCGCCTCTGCTGCACACGCCGCTGATGTCCATCACCAACGCGATCTCGGGCATCTGCGTGGTGGGCGCGATTCTGGTCACCGAATCGGCCGGCGCCTCCACGTTCGGGCGCGTGCTGGGCTTCATCGCCGTTACCACCTCGGTGATCAACATCGTGAGCGGATTCCTCATCACCGACCGCATGCTCAAGATGTTCCGGAAGCGCGAGGACCCGAAAGGACCCGGCAAGCCGTGATCCAGCACCTGGTGCAATACGCCTATCTGGTGGCGGCGGCGCTGTTCGTACTGTCGCTCAAGTGGATGAATTCGCCGGCGACGGCGCGGCGCGGCGTCTTCGCTGGCGAAGTCGGCATGCTGCTGGCGATTGTGGGCACGCTGCTGGTAAACGACATCGTCAACTACCAGTGGATTCTGGTTGCGTTCTTCCTGGGAACCGCCATCGGCGTCCCGCTGGCGTATAAGATGCCGATCACCGCCGTACCGCAGCAAACCGCGCTTTCGCACGCCTGCGGAGCGTTGGCGGCGGCGCTGGTGGGCACGGCGGAATACTATCGCCATACGGCCGATCTGCACGGGTTCACCATGGTGGCGCTGATCGTCGAGATGCTGTTGGGATTTCTTACATTCACCGGCAGCTTGATGGCCGCCGGCAAGCTGCAAGAGGTGCTGCCCACCCGGCCCATCACCTATCGCAATCAGAATCTGATCAACTTGACGTTGTTCGCCATCGCCCTCGGCATTGGCGTCCGGTTGATTGTGGTTCCCACGGATACATACCTGTTCCCGTTCTTCGTGGGCCTCTCGCTGCTCTTCGGCGTGCTGCTGATCATTCCCATTGGCGGCGCGGACATGCCCACCGTGATCGCGCTGCTGAATTCCTACGCGGGCCTTTCCGCATGCGCCATGGGTTTTGCGCTGAACAACAAGCTGCTGGTGATCGCCGGCGCCCTCGATGGATCGTCGGGCATGATCCTTTCCATCATCATGTGCAAGGCGATGAACCGCTCGTTCATCGACGTGCTCTTCGGCGCGTTCGGGCAAGTGCAGGTCGCCAAGGACGGCGCCAAAGAGAAACGCAACGTGCACAGCGCCAGCCCCGAAGAGGCCGCGGCGATTCTGGAATCGGCGTCGAGCGTGATCATCGTCACGGGCTACGGCCTGGCGGTGGCGCAGGCGCAGCACAAGCTCCGCGAGTTGTTCGACATTCTGACGCGGCGCGGCGTGGACGTGAAGTTCGCCATCCATCCCGTGGCCGGCCGCATGCCGGGACACATGAACGTGCTGCTGGCCGAAGCCGATATTCCCTACGACCGCCTGTACGAAATGGACGACATCAACTCCGATTTCGGGCAGTGCGACGTGGCGCTGGTGATTGGAGCCAACGACGTCGTCAATCCGGGCGCACGCAAGGATAAGGACAGCCCCATTTACGGCATGCCGATTCTGGATTGCGATCGGGCCCGCACCGTGATGGTGATCAAGCGCTCGATGAGCCCGGGCTTCGCGGGCATCGACAACGAGCTGTTCTACATGGACAAAACGCTGATGCTTTTCGGCGACGCCAAGGAATTCATATCGGAGATCGTCAAGGAGCTGCCCAAATGAGTGTTGCCCAAATGAGCCGAATCCAAGCGACCGCCGCGGTAGCCGCAGTGGCATTATTATTTCCCGTGGCGCATGCCGGCGATTTCGATTCCATCGAGAGCGTCGCGCACGCCGTTTACGACGTGATCTCAGGTCCCGCGGGCACGCGCGATTGGGCGCGGTTCCGCAGCCTGTTCGCGGATGGAGGCCGTTTGATCGCGATCCGGACCACGGCGGGCGTCTCAACGCCGGCGGTGATGACGCCGGACGAGTATGCGCAGCGGGCCGGCGCCAATTTCGAGAAGAACGCCTTCTACGAATCGGAGGTGGCGCGCCGCGTGGAGACATTCGGCAACGTCGCGCATGTCTTCAGCACTTACGAATCGCGCCGTGCGCCGAATGAGAAGCCGTTCGCGCGGGGGATCAACAGCTTTCAGTTCGTTCGGGACGCCAAGGGCTGGAAGGTGATTACGATTCTTTGGGATTCGGAGCGAGACGGGAATCCTATGCCAGAGAAATATCTCTCGACGCCGAAATAGGGCTTCGAGATACTTGGCGCACGCGGGGCTGGCGGCAAAATGGACGCGCAAATCTCGGACGCGTGGCGGCAAGCGGGGCTGATCTCGGGATCGGAGTAATACGCCGTTTGTACTGACGACTGATAGCGGCGAAACTGAGTGTTTCGAGGCGCACGTCTTAAATTTTGGTGGACCTATAGAACTGCGCGTATTTGAGTGAGAGCCGATGAGTGCAGGATGCATCCTGCGCAGCGGTCTCGGACTACTCTTCATGACTCGATGAGAGCTCGCTGCATAACCAGGCCCGACGCTATCTATTCCTGCCGCAGCGCGATCGCCGGATCGACCCGCATCGACCTTCGCGCCGGCACATAACAGGCTAACAAGGCCAGGCCGGCAAGCAGCAGCGGCGCGCCCACGATCAGTGCCGGATCGAAGGTTGTCACACTCGCAACCGAGAAGAAGAAGCCGGACATCAGGCGTACTCCGGCCCAGGTGAACGCCATGCCGATGAGTGTGCCCGCGGTTATTAGAGCTGCGCCTTCCTTCATCACCAGTCCAAGCACATCGCTCCGCTGAGCGCCGAGCGCCATGCGAATGCCTATCTCGTGGCGCCGCTGTGTCACTGTGTAAGCCGTCACTCCGGCGAGGCCGACTGAGGCCAGAATCAATCCAAACGCCCCGAGCAGGTTCCAGGTCCACGCAGCGGACCGCAGCGAAGCCATGTACTGTGCGATCTGTTCTGTCATGCTGCGCGCGTTGAAAGGAGTGAGACTGGCGTCGGTAGCCGCTATCTCACGCCGGACCGCGCCGATCACGTCCACGCCGGGCAAGCTACGGACCATCAGAGTCACGCCGCGCAACGAAGGCTGCGCGTAATCCGCCCTATGCAGCGGGAAGTAAATCGCCGGATGCTTCTTGCTCGCGACGAAGTCTTCCGCAACGTCCTTCGCCACGCCCACCACTTCGAATACCTGGCGCCCGTTTCCTAAAGCGCCGGGGCGCAAATCGAACGTGCCAGGGACGACTCCGAGTCCTGCCGTTGGCTGGCTATTGCCGATCTCGATGCGCCGCCCTAGCACCCCCTCCCCTTTCCAGTACGCGCGCACTAACTCTTCGCTGACGATGACCGCCGTTGCCCCGTTTGCTTCGTCTTCCTCGCGGAAGCCGCGGCCGAGCAGTATGGGAATTCCGGCGGTTTCGAAATAGTCTTTCCCGACGGCGTGTCTGCGTGCATCGCCTTTTCCCCGCCCGCGTGGGCATCGGAGAATATCGCGCCCGGGTTGCCGTCCACCGATACCGGGACCGTGTCAGTCAGAGTGGCGGCCACCACCGAGGGAAGCCGCTTCACGCGGTCCAGGAGCTTCTCGAAGAAAGCCGCGGCCCGATCACCCGAATATCCGTCGCGCACCGGATCGAGAGAGATCAGGTATAGGTTCCGCGAGTCGAAGCCTTGCTGGATTCCCATGGTGGTTTGGATGCCGAGCCCCAGAAATCCGGTGAGCAGCAGCAGCGTTAGCGATCCGGCCATCTGACACAGCATCAGCCCGTTGCGCAGGCTCAGGCGGCGATGCTTCCGTAGCTGGATATTGCCTCCTTCTTTGAGCGCGGGAGTCAGGTCTGTGCGCGTGGCCTGCAATGCCGGCGCGAGGCCGAACGCTAACCCCGCTAAGCCGGTCACTGCCAGCGCGAATAACAGGGCGTGCCAGTCGGGGTTCAGGTCAAAGGAAACCGGCATGGGGTACGGCATCCTGGTCTGGGAGCCGAGGTGCATCAGCCACACAGTGAGGATGAACCCGAGCACTCCCGCGCCCGCGGCCACCAGCATGCTCTCAGTCAGTAACTGACGAATTAGCCGGACGCGGCTCGCGCCCAGTGACAGGCGAACTGCGATCTCTCGCCGCCGGTCCGCCGCACGCGCCAGCATCATGGTGGCGGTGTTGGCGCAGGCGATCAGCAGAACCAGGCCCCCGAGTAACAGCAAGACTTCCATGAAGAACGGCCGGTCCCGCCTTCGGATGGGCAGCATTTTTCCCCCGGGGACCAATGACACGCGCCGGCCGCCTCGTTCTCTGCCGGCGTCACCGTAGTCCTGCTCCATCTGCCGGGCCACGGAATCGAGCGCAGCCTGCGCGCTCTCGGCGGTTACTTCCGGTCTGAGTCGCCCAACCATCTGGAACATCGTCGCGTCGCGCCGTTCCACGGCGCTCGCCGCCAGTTCCGGCGCGATGCGGGCGGGGACAGACGCCGGTATCCAGATATCCGCTGGGAAAAACCCAGGCGACGCTCCTAGAAAATTGCTTGGCCCGACGCCGATCACGGCGCAAGGCTGCCCGTTGATGCGTAGCGTGCTTCCGATAACCGCGGGCCTCGATCCCAGATGTTCCTGCCAGAACCGGTAGCTGACCACGATGACTGGCGCCTGGCCGGGCTGTTCGGCTTGCGGATCGAAGAAGCGGCCGAGTGTGGGATGGACTCCCAAGGTAGCGAAGTACGACGGTGTGACCAGGTGTCCCCAGATTCGCTCCGTGTGACCGCCCAGCGATACACCGAACGGAACCGGCGCAACATAGGCCAGCGTGGAAGAGAACAGGTCCGTTCGCTCGCGGTAGCGCTTGTAGTTGGGATACGACGTTGGCGCCTCTAGCGCGACCAATTCTTGAGGCTTCGGAACGCCGGGAAGGTCGCGCAGAATCAGCCCGTTCACCTCACTGTAGGCGCAGGTTGCAACGGCGATTCCCAAGCTGAGCGATACCAGCGCGACCAGAGTGAACCCCGGGGAGGCGGCGAGCATGCGCAGCCCATAGCGGACGTCCTGCCTCAATTCGGCGAGGTGCTCGATGGGAACGCGTATGGCGACGTCCGCGAGCAAACGCACCAGCCCAAGCACGCCGTAGCGCTCCCAGATGGGCTCGATGGCGTCTTCGGTCATCTGCGCCAGATCGTCTCCGTAGGCGTTCTTGAATTCGTAGGGGAACGCGCGCGCCAGTGCGCGGTAGAGCCGCAGGCCGATTGCCACTGGCCGGTTGTTCGTGGACGTCATGACTCCGCCCTCCGAAATCCCCGCTTGGTGTGGATGACGCGGACCAGATCTTCGAGCCTGTCGCTTTCGGCCGCCAGAACGCGCCGGCCTAGTCTGGTCAGCCGGTAGCAGCGCCGCCGCGCGTCATCCAGCTCCGGCGCCGGCCGCTCCTCGGATTCTTCGATCAGCTCCTCATTGATGAGGCGCTTGAGCGTGCCGTAAAGCGTCGCGGGCCACAGCCGCACTTTGCCGCCGGTGCGCTGGAGGACCTCCTGCATGATGCCGTAACCGTGCTGCTCCTGGTCCGCGAGCGAGAGCAGGACGTGAAACCAGTGCGGCTTCAGCGGCAGAAAGCTTTCCGGACCTGGGGATTTTTTCATAATGGAAATCAGTAGCAAGCAATATATATATCGAAAGGGACCAAGTGTCAAGGGGCAGCACGGGCTGCTTAACCGATCTGGGGGAACCGGCTTTCGACCAACGCTCCTTTATGACGGTCGCGGGCTCTGATCGGAGCCGGCCCCAGAGCGCCCCCGTTAGCACGCGGTCTTTCGGCATTTACCGAATCTCACGGTCACAGCACGAGTGTGGGGTAGACGATCCTGGCCGCCGGTCGCGACGGTGATCCAGATCTACCTCTATGGTTACTTCTGTGGCCGCGGGCGACTGTCCGATTGTGGGATTAGGGTCGTTTGGAACGCGAGCCTTTTTGGGCCAAAAGCGCGTCCGATGTATGGGGCCGCCCATTCCAAGGGTTCACCCGCCAGTGAACGAACTATGACAAAGTTCATTGCAAGGACAAGGAGTTGTCCGTGTAAACCGCCGCTTGGCTCATCTTCTACACCATGGGCCGGCGGGTTGCTTATGAGATGCCGGGGGTTGCAGGCCATGGGCATCGAACCCTCAAGAGTACCAGACGGATCACGCGCGTTGAGCTGCTTTGCCGCCGGTGTCCTCTGCGCGCCTCACCATCGCTACCGCTTGGGCCACCGGCGGCAAGACCGCCGGCGTTACCGACTGCGTAACCTTTTGGTTCCAGGGGAGTATAAGGTACATGGGTCGTCTTGTCTCCGATGTTCAGTTCGCGCTTCGCAACTTGCGCCGTAGCCCGCTGTTTACTTTTGTTGCCGTCGGCTCGCTGGCCCTCGGCATCGGGGCCAACACCGCCATCTTCACGCTGGTCGACCAGTTGCTGTTGCGGCTGCTGCCCGTCAGGAATCCCGCGCAACTGGTGCTGATTTCATCCACCGGTCCGCACATGGGCAGCAATCGCGGGCCGCGCGCGTCCTCCTACCCCATGTACGAGGACTTCCAGCGCAGGGCGCCGGCCTTCTCCTACGTTTTCTGCCGCTACTCCACGCCGCTTTCCTTGAGCTTCAACGGGCATACCGAACGCGTGAATGCCGAACTGGTCTCGGGCAATTACTTCGAGGCGCTGGGCGTGCAGCCCGCCATCGGCCGGGTCTTTTCACCCGCACAGGACGACCGCACCTATAAAGGCCACCCGTCGGCCGTGCTGAGCTATGCCTACTGGACCACGCGATTCAACGCCGACCCCGCCGTGGTGGGCCAGAAGATTATCGTCAACGATTACCCCATGACCGTGGTGGGCGTCTCCGCGGCCGGCTTCAACGGGCTGGACCCCGCCACCAGCCCGCAGATCCGCGTGCCGATCCAGATGAAGCCGCTGATGACGCCCGGCTGGGACGACATCGGCGACCGGCGCTCGCAGTGGATTCAGACCTTCGCGCGCATGAAGACCGGCTACACGCTGCAATCGGCGCAGGCGTCGCTGCAGCCGCTGTTCTCGCAGATCTTGCGCGAAGAGATGGCCATGCCCGAGATGAAGGATTCCAGCGAGTTCAACCGCAGGCAATTTCTGGCGCGCAAGGTGCGCATGGAATCCGCCGCCGGCGGTTATTCGGAACTGCGGCGGAATTATTCCACGGCGCTCATCGCGCTGATGTGCATGGTGGGCCTGGTGCTGGTGATCGCGTGCTTCAACGTAGCGAACCTGCTCATCGCTCGCGGCGTCGCACGCCAGCGTGAGGTGGCCGTGCGTCTGGCCATTGGCGCGTCGCGCGCGCAGTTGCTTCGCCAACTAATGGTGGAGAGCCTGCTGCTGGCCGCCGCCGGCGCCGCCATTGGCCTGTTCCTGGCGGAAGGCATGGTGCGAGCCCTGTTGAGCTTCCTTCCCAGCGGCGGCTCTCCGTTGATACTGACCGCCGAGCCGGATACGCGCATTCTCTTTTTCAACGCAGCGGTTGCGCTGATCGCCGGCTTGCTGTTCGGGCTGGCGCCGGCGCTGCAATCCATGCGCCTCGATCTGTGGACCACGCTCAAAGACACGGCTGCGGCGGCCGGGGGGACGGGCGGCTCGGCCAGGCTGCGCAAGGCGCTGGTCACGGCGCAGGTGGCGTTCTCGTTCCTGCTGCTCATCGGCGCGGGACTGTTCGTCAAGACGCTGATCAATTTGAAGTCCGCCCATACCGGCTTCCGCGGCATCGATAACCTGGTCACCTTCCAGATGGATCCCGCTCTGAACGGATACACGGTGGCGCGCTTGCAAGCCTTCTACACACGCGCGCTGGAGCAGATCCGCGCGCTTCCGGGAATTCAATCGGCCACTTACGCGATTGTTCCCCTGCTCAGCGGCGGGGAGTGGGATTCCACCATGGGTGTGGAAGGCCACCAGGCGAAAGACGGCGAGGATATGCAGGCCTTCATGAACGCTATCTCGCCCGGATACTGGAGGACCATGGGGATTCCGCTGCTCGAAGGACGCGATTTCGACAGCCGCGACGCCGGCAAAAAAACCACCGTAGCCATTGTCAACCGCAAATTCGCGGAACACTTTTTCGGAAGCAATACGCCCATCGGAAGGCACATCGGCTTCGGCGACGGGCCTAAGAGCAAGCGCGAGATCGAAATCGTGGGGGTAGCGGAGAATACGCTCTATCAAGGGCCGCGCGACGGGGTGGAACGGCAGGTCTTCGTCCCATTCCTGCAGCAGGATTTCCCGTTATCCACGTCGTTCTACGTGCGCACCACCATGGATTCGAGCGCCATGTTCGCCCAACTGCGCCGCACGATTACCCGGATCGATGCCGCCATGCCCGTCTACCAGATGCGCACGCTGGAGAATCAGCTCGATGAGACTCTGGGCACGGAACGTTTGATCGCCACGCTCTCGGCCGCATTCGGCGCGCTGGCGACGCTGCTGGCCGCACTTGGGCTCTACGGCGTGATGGCCTTCGCCGTGGCGCGGCGCACCAGGGAGATTGGCCTGCGGATGGCGTTGGGAGCCCAACGCGGGCAGGTGGTGTGGATGGTGATGCGCGAAGCCTTGCTGCTGCTTGGGATCGGCCTGGCGATTGGCATTCCCGCGGCGTTTGCGCTCAGCCGGCTGGTGGCGTCGCAGCTCTTCAGCGTTTCCCCGGCAGATATCGGGACCGCGCTGCTCGCGCTGGCGACCCTCTCACTGGTGGCCGCCGGAGCGGGATTCCTGCCGGCGCTGCGGGCGAGCGCCATCGACCCGATCCGCGCTCTGCGGTATGAGTGAGGCGGGGGCGAAGGCACGTCGGTCGCTTGGTAGGACAGACCATCGCCTTTCGT
>PLDF01000490.1 GCA_003135055.1 Bryobacterales bacterium
CCGCACACTTCGACATCCTACACAAGATAAGGGCGCTGGCAGGGAAGGGATAGCGGCATCGGGCGGAGCGATCCCAGTGGATTTGGCGCGCTCGGTTCCGCCGGCGGTTCGTGATCGGTTCCGGCGCTGCGGGAACTAATCCGGGAAAAGCCGCTCGCTATGCGGGGGAAAATCGCGGCCCGTTACAGTTAGCTCTTCTCATTGCCACTTCGTCAAGCTCGTCTTGTTGGGTTCTCCTGAAGTGCTTAACCTCGGCATAGAAATTCTCGTCGCGCCATTCGACCTCTAAATCCGGGCTGTCTCGCATCGTTACCTGAGCGCCGTTTTCAAGAAACATCAGAGCAACGCGGGCCTCGGACAGGTGGTTTATCACCTGAGTGCGGTTCGGAGCGTTCTGCCGCAGCTTCCGCTCGTAGTTATCCACATCGAGAGCACCCGCCAACCTAAGGGTAGAGGCGGCATGATCGATGTCGAGGTTGGTTAAATCGTACATGGCGGCGGACTGCATAGAAACCATTTTACCGTTTGTTTCAACGCTGATCCCCGCCAAGCTCACCGGGGGACGACACTATTGCTCTTTATGGGCACAGATCGGCGCTTTGCGCCACAGAGAAGCACAGCGGGGCGTTTACTGTTCCCACGGGTTGAAAACGGGCACGCGTGCCTTGTCGAAATCGCTCCGGTCGCGGGTGACAACCGTCAGCCCGTGCTGAAGGGCTGTCGCGGCTATGATGAGGTCCGGCTGTGAAAACGTGTGGCCGGTTTTGCGGCCCTCTTCCACCAGAACGCGCCACCGGAACATAATATCTTCGGTAACGGGCAACACCCGGTCATCGAACATGGGCCGGATTGTATGCGTAAGCCATTGAGTTAGGTCCGCCCGCTGTCTGCTCCCCTGGCTCAGCAGTTCGATCCCGAAACGAAGCTCCGCGAGCGTCACGATGCTGATGTAAAGCTCGTCCAGTGGATTACTGGCTATGAACGCGAGCACCGTCGGCCCTGGTCTTAAGCGACGAATTTCCGAAAAAGTTGGTGTCGAGAAGCCACGCCATCAGAATGTAACGTCACGCACGGGCATAGATAAACGAAAGCGGGGCGGTTCGATATCCAGTTCCCGGTAAGGTGAGGCCTGCAAAGCTGCGATCAGATCGGCGCCTGTCCGTTTGTCGCCTGATTCTGTAGTGTGTCCACTGGAGGGAGCGGGGGTTCTTCCTTCGAGGGCGTCAAGGGCGCGTTCGAGCACCTCGTCCGCGTCGTGGAAGTGGCCGGCCTGGATGTGCGCATTCACGCGCTGCACCAGCTCCGGCTTATGAATTTCAAGGTTCATTATCTTCCTCCATGCTGGTTTAAGTTTACCGTGCCGAACACCATACGCGGTTTTTCTTGCCGGTGTCATTTAGCTCGGACAGGGAAAAGCCTGTATGCGCTGCGTTCGTCCCGCCGAAAAGACTCCCGTCCCCACGATTTCCACCCGAGCCAAATTAACGATCACGCCTCAGCAAAATAAATCGCCCCATTCCTTTCAATACGATACAGCCATTCCGCCCATGCAGCCTCAAACTCCCGTGCTAGATGTAAGTCAGTAGCGCGGCCCCATGGGCTGCGTTCCGAGGTGTAATCAAATGGCATCCCCCGCACAATTAACCGCAAACGTCGCCAACGCTCAGCACTCCACCGGTCCCAAAACCGAAAAAGGCAAGCATCGCACCCGCCTCAACGCATATCGTCACGGCCTCACCGGCCAGATCTGCCTCCTCACCGCCGAGGAGAACGGGGCTTTCAACCTACACTGCACCGGCATCCGCGAATCCCTCCAACCCGTGGGCGCTTTGGAAACCGAACTGGCGCAATCCATAGCGGAAGACCATTGGCGCCTCAAACGCGCCCGCGCCATCGAAACCGGCATTTTCGCTGCTGGCGTGCTCGGTCAGCTGGGCCACCCCTACGGGGGAATCAGAGAAGACGCCGCCCAGGTTCCCATTGACGAAGCGCTCTCCAAAGCCCACACCTGGATCGCCAAGAGCGAAAACTTCCAGCTCCTCGCGCTGTATGAGCAGCGCATCCACCGCGCCATTGAGAAGAATATGGCCCAACTCCGTACCCTGCGGGCCGAACGCCAAGCCATCCTTCAACAGGCGCTCGAAGATGCCCAACTGCTTGCCCAGCTTGCCTATAGCAAGGGCGAAAGCTACGATCCGGCTAACGACTTCCCGCCGGAGATTCTGGCAACTGGGTCTGATTTTTCGAGCGCCGGTATCCGCCGCCTGATCGCTCGAAATCGGCGCCTCACTGAGGCCCACCACCTCTTGGTGGGGCAGCCAATCCTGCCTGCCAATCCTGCCTAATGCCGCAGACTTCTCCGAAAGCCGCACCCACGTGGACCATCTCTGATCATTTCAATTAGTTGCGAAGAATTATGTACGACAGACCTCCTGGTCTGTCGCTTCCCGTGGGCCCATTCATCCAACAGCCGCGCCAGCCCCGGGCAATCGTGGAGGCAAATCCCGGATGGCGGCGCCGAACGTGCAATATCGCCCGCAAGCGGCATGCGATCAGACCATCGTACCCCGGACCCGCGCCGGCCAAAACGTGTCCGCCAGAGCGTGGATACGGCGCGTTGAGGACCTGCGCCACATCCCAGCGGAGACGCAGGCGCCTCTCTGCGCCTCGGCGTCTCCGCGTCGAAAAAAAGCCACACCTGTTCCCCGCCCGGCACTCATCGGGACCCATGTGCGCACTGAAATTTCAGACGAAACCCGATTCCCGCCCTCTTCCATCTAAAATAAAAAGGTCCCTTCAGGTTAGCGAATGAAAATCATACTTGGATTGTGTCTCCTTACGCTCGTGTATTCGCCGGGCGCGTTCCCCCAAGCAGTGTCCGGATTCGGCGCGATTACCGGAGTCGTTCGCGATCCTTATGGCGATGGCCTTCCCGACACCGCGGTGGTGGTTTCGAATCCCACGTTCGGCTTCCGGCACAACATGACCACCACCGATGATGGCGTGTTCAACATTGCGGACCTGGTCCCCGGCGCCGGGTATTCCCTCAAACTGACCCACAACGGATTTTCCGTCTTCTTACTCAACGATATCCGCGTTACCCTTGGCGAAACCATGAATTTCAAGATCGTATTGCCCGTGCTGCCGCGGGAGGCCCGCGTGCAGCCGGCCCCCACGTATAGCGTTGCGGACGCGGTAAAATTCGAGCTCTCCGCTACGGTTTCCGCCGCGCAGATCGATACGCTTCCCGTCGATGACCGCCGCGTGGATTCGCTGGTCGCGCTGGCGCCCGCCGCCACGGAAGCCCCCTCGGGCGTATTGGCGTTCCGCGGCGAGGGTTTCACGAATGCCTTCCTCGCCGATGGCGTCCTGGCCTCCAACACCTACTTCTATCGGAGTCCCGGCATCGCGCCGTTCGTCACCCAGGACGCCATCTCGGATTTGCACGTGGTTTCCGCTACCGGCTCCGCCGAATTCGGCCACTCCGCCGGCGGCTTCGTGAACGTGGCTACCCACATTGGAACCAAAAGCTACCACGGGGCTGCGTACGGATACTACAACAGCCAGGGCTTCAATGCCGCCGACCGTTACGCCCCTTCATTCAGCCCCGACGCCAAGCTGAAGCAGTATGGCGTGAGCGCCGGCGGACCGGCAATTTCCAAGATGTTCTGGTTCTTCAACGGCGAAGTTGCGCAACACTCGTCTCAAGGCCTCAACCTCATCTCCAATCCACTGATCGGAAACGCAGCCGGAACGGCGGTGGCGCCCTCCAACTGCATCTCGCCGGCTACCGCGGCGCAGTGTACGGCCGCCATCGCTTTCGTCAATGCGCAGTTGAATCGCGTGGTCCCGAGCTCTTTGCGCTCGGACACAGGCTTGGCCAGACTCGACTACCGCCTGACTCCGGGCAATGCCTTCAGCGTTGAGGGAGCCGCCATGCACGCGCACGCCCCGGATGGGTCGGTCAACCAGCAGGTGTCGACTAACGGCGAGCTGCTGGGCAACAACGGAACCTACACCGACGAAACGCGCTTCGGCAAGGCGTCTTATACTGCCACCCCAGGCGGCAATGCCGTCAACGAAGTCCGCGCCGCCTGGTATCACGACCGCTTCTCGGACTATGAAGATCCCGCGCTGCTGCCCTCCACCGGACCGCTTGGCATCACCATCGCCGGTACGCCTATTGGCGGCAATCCGGCCTATCCCATGGTGATCAGCGAGCAGCGATGGCAATTCCTCGACCATCTCGCCGCTGCCATCGGCACACACTCGCTGACGTTTGGCGGCGAATATATCAGAAACCAGGATAAGACCGCGCAGATCTATGCCCGCTCCGGCTCGTTCGACTTTCCCTCGCTCACCGCCTTCGCCGAGGATTTCAGCGGCAACACCCTGGCGCGCCGCAGCTACGAAGATTTCAACCAAGGCTTCGGACAGCCCGTGGTGAGCGTCAAGACTCAGGAAATTGGAGCCTACGCGCAGGATGTCTGGAGACCCCTGCCGCGCCTGACCTTCGACGCGGGCGTGCATTGGGAAAAAGTGCTCTTTCCCTATCCCGCCTATACCAGTGCCAGCTTTTATGAAACCGGCTCCATTCCATCCACCAGCACCGACTTTTCTCCGCGCGCCGGCATAGCCTACCAACTGGACGGCCGCACCGTGGTCCGCCTCGGCTTCGGCTCTTATTACCAGCCGTACTCGGGCGAGTTGGTGGAAGCCCTGTATACCGGTAATGGAATTAATCAGGCCTCCATCACGCTGCTTCCGAACCAGCCGGGCAACCAGGTTTTCCCGAAGATTTATGCCACCACGCTCACCACCTTTGCTTCGGGCTCGCAGAATGTCGTCTACCCGTTAAACAAGTTCCGCAACCAATACAGCGAGCAGGCCACGCTCGCCATCGAGCGGACTGTGGCGAGGGACACTACCATCGCCGTTAGCGTCCTGCAGAGCCGCGGCGTAAGGTTGTTTACCCAGGCCGACCAGAACCTGGCCCCCTTCAGCTCCACCAAGGTCTATACCATCGACGATTCCAGCGGCGCCCCAACCGGAAACTACTATTTCTCTTCCATGTATGCCGGGAAGGCGGTCGGCACCAACTTCGCGCACGTCTATCAACTCGAGGGTTCCGGCGCGTCCCGCTACGACGCGGCCGTGGCTCAGGTGCGCAGGCGAATGTCGCACGGCCTTGGCGTTCAGGTTTCGTACACCTGGTCTCACGCCATCGACAATGTAAGCGGGCCGCCGGTTGTTGGGGGCGCCACCACAGCCACTTTCATACCCGGCGATTATCGCGACGATCAGGGCGATTCCCCGTTCGATCAGCGTAACCGCGCCGTCGTGAACTGGACGTGGCAGCCCACCGTGACCGCCGGCGATTCCCCGGTGGCGCGTTTTGTGCTCAACGGCTGGCAGATCTCCGGCATAGCAACCGTGGCTTCCGGTTTGCCGGAAACGCCGCTCGTGATCGTCAACGGCCAACAATTTGCCTCGGGGACCAACAACGCCACGCCCAGCATCACCATGGAATACGTCAACTCGCTCAATGGCTCCGGCGGCTGGAACCGCGTTCCGTTTGAGGATGTCGGGAGCCTGCGCACCAGCGCTCAATACGTTGTGAACGCGCGCGTGGCTAAGGTGCTGCCGTTCACCGATCGCATCAAGGGAATACTGACGTTCGAGGCCTTCAACGCTCTGAATAATCAGTACAGCACCAGTCTCAATACCATCGCTTATACCGCCACGCTGGGCGTGCTCCGGCCGGTAGCCGGCGTGGGAACGGGCAACGCCGCCGATGGGTACCCGTACGGAACCAATGCCCGCCGCGCACAGGTGGGGTTACGAATCGTATTTTGAACCAGGAGGTTTCGCATGTCTCGTTACTTATTCGCATTCTTAACTCTGCCCGCATTGGGTCTGGCGCAGATTTCCGATTACACCATCAACACCGTCATCGGCCTCAGTACAGCCAGCGTCCTGGGCGACGCGGGGCCTGCGAATGCCGCGGAATTGAGTAATCCCATTGGTCTGTGGTTCGACTCGTCCCACAACCTGTACATCGCCGATAGCGGGTTCAATCGCGTTCGAGTGGTGACGGGCGGCACGGGCACGGGCACTATTAACACCGTGGCCGGCGATGGCACTCCCGCCTGGATGGGCGACGGCGGCTTGGCCACCGCCGCTAACCTTTACGCTCCGTTCAAGGCCATCCCCGATTCGTCGGGCAACATATACATTTCAGACGTGGCCAATCAAGTGGTCCGCATGGTCACCAAGAGCACCGGTAATATCTCCACTTTTGCGGGCACGAACTGTTGTTATGGTTTCGCCGGCGATGGCGGCCCCGCCAATGCCGCCGTGCTCAACCACCCCGTTGGCCTCGCCTTCGATTCTTCCGGCAATCTCTACATTGGCGATAGCAACAACAACCGCATCCGCATGGTGTCGCCCAACGGGACTATCACCACCGTGGCCGGCAACGGCAACCCGGGATTCTCCGGCGACGGCGGCCCGGCGACTAACGCCGAATTGAACTCGCCATTCGGCATTGCCTTCGATCCTTACGGCAACCTCTACATCGCCGACAGCGGCAACAATCGCATCCGCGTGCTGCTGACCAACGGACACATCGCCACTGTGGCAGGCAACGGAACGGCCGGTTATTCGGGCGACATGATCCCCGCCACAACCGCGGAGCTGAACGCGCCTTTCGACGTGGCGTTCGACCCTTACGGCAACCTTTACATCGCGGATACCAATAACTTCCGCATCCGCAAAGTAAACACCAACGGCACTATCTTGACTATCGGCGGCGGCACCGGGGCGGGTTACTCGGGCGATGGCTTCATTGGAACCAATTCCAAGCTGGGTTTTCCCGCCGGCGTCGTAGTGGATAGCTCAAACGACGTCTACATCGCGGATTCCGTGAATAACGTGATCCGCGAGCTCACGCCCTACCCGCCTTCTGTCAATTCGGGCGGCGTCTTGACCGCGAGCGCGTTCGGCGCGTTCAACAGTATCGCGCCCGGCTCGTGGATCGAGATCTACGGCAGCGACCTTTCCTTTAGCAATCGCTCCTGGACCACGGCCGACTTCACGGGCGGCGGCTTGATCGGCCCCACGTCGC
Source organism: Bryobacterales bacterium (assembly GCA_003135055.1). Lineage (GTDB taxonomy): Bacteria > Acidobacteriota > Terriglobia > Bryobacterales > Bryobacteraceae > PALSA-243. The sequence continues at coordinate 7,127 of PLDF01000490.1, forward strand.
TCGACGGAGTCACTGTCACCATTGGCGGACAGCCGGCCTACATCGACTACATCAGCGGCGGCCAGATCGACGCGCAGGTTCCCTACACTGTCACTCCCGGAGCGCAGCAGCTGACTGTAAAGACCGCGGCCGGCGCCGCGCTTGTAGCCGCTACCGTGACGGTCAACGCGGTCCAGCCGGGCATGTACGCTCCACCGTCGTTCAAGGTGGGTGGATTCCAATACGTGGGCGCGCTGTTCTCCGATGGAGTCACATACGCTATGCCGCCCGGAGAAGTCGCCGGCATACCTTCGCGGCGGGCCGTTCCCGGCGATATCGTCACTCTTTATGGCGTTGGGTTTGGCCCGGTGACGCCCAATATCCCCGCCGGGCAGATCGTTCAGCCGGGGCAGGTCGACTCTCTGCCATCGTTCCAAATCTCCATTGGTGGCACGCCCGCCATGGTCAAGTATGCGGGACTCGCTCCGAATACCATCGGGCTCTATCAGTTCAACGTAGTCGTACCCAATGTGACAGCCAGCGACACCGCATCGGTGACCTTCAGTATCGGCGGCGTCGGCGGGACGCAGAGCCTGCATATCGCCGTGCAGTAAGCGGGTAGGACAGACCATCGTCTTTCGTGGTCTGTCATGCTTGGCCGGAAGCTGAGCGCTGCCGCCTGACAGACGACAAAACCCGATCGTCTGTCCCACTTAGCCCTGCATATCGCCGTGCAATAGGCTGGTGAAGCCTGGTGGGACAGACCATCGTCCTTCGTGGTCTGTCATGCTTTGCCGGAAGCTGAGCGCTGCCGCCTGACAGACGACAAAACCCGATCGTCTGTCCCACTCATCACTCAGCCCTGCCATCCGCCTCCTAGCGCTTTGTAGAGTTGCACCACGCTCAGCAGCTCGCTCAGGCGGATCTGCGCCAGCGCGAGCTCGGCCTGGAATAGGTCGCGGTCGGCGTCGAGCGCATTGAGCTGCGTATCCACGCCGCCGCGATATCGTATATAGGCGAGGCGCATACGGTCTTGCAGAGCGGTAACCAACCTCTCCTGCTCCAGGCGGCTCTCGCGGGTTCGCTGGTGCGCTATCAAGGCGTTCGAAACCTCGCCGAACGCCGTCCGGATGGTCTTCTCATACTGAACCAGCGCGCTCTCGCGCTCCGCCTCCGCGAGTCTGACGTTCGACTTGAGGCGTCCCGCCGTGAAGATGGGCTGGCTGATTTGCGGCACAAAGCTCCAGGTGCTGTGCGGCCCGGAAAACAGGCTCGACAATTGCGTGCTTTGGCCACCTAGAATTCCGCTCAGGCTCAGTTGCGGGAAGTACGCGGCCTTGGCTACGCCGATGTTCGCGTTGGCGGCTATCAACGCCTGTTCGGCGGCCCGTATGTCGGGACGGCGCTCGAGCAAAGAAGAAGTAAGGCCGGCGGGAACTTCCGGAGGCATTTCCTGCTCCATGAACTTGCGTCCGCGGATCACGCCGTCGGGATTGCCGCCCAGCAGCAGACTGATCTGGTTTTCGGTCTGTTCGATTTGCTGCTGGAGCACTGGAATAGTTTGCGCCGCGCTGCTGACTAGTTCTTCCGACTGCCTAAGATCGAGTAGAGTAGCCACGCCGCCGCCCTGCCTTTCCTGCACCAACCGCAACGAATCGCGCCGCGTATCGAGCGTTCGCTGCGAGATCTCCAATTCGTAGTCGAGCTGCAGAAGAGTGAAATAGTCGCTGGCGACGTCGCTTACCAGCATCGTGACCACGGCCTTGCGGTTCTCTTCGGCGTTCAGGAGATTGGCGCGCGCGGCTTCCGTCGCCCGGCGGAGGCGTCCCCACAGATCCACTTCGAACGAGAGTAGATTGAGCGTCGATTGCCCCCAGTTGCGATTTTGTTCCGGGAGGAACGATGCCGGGAGAGGCGTCTGGCCATCGCGCGACAGGCGAGTGACTTCCAGGTCTCCGCTGGCGCTAACTTGCGGATACTGATTCGAGCGAGTGATGCCGAGATTGGCGCGCGCTTCATCGACGCGCGCCACCGCGTCGCGCAGATCGTAATTCCGATCTAGGGCGGTGCGCATCAGCTCTTGCAGTTTTTCGTCCTTGAAAACCTCGAACCACTTGAGGTCCGCCAGCGAAGCAGCCTGCGAAGAAGGTAAAGGCTCCGGCGCCCGAAAGGTTTGAGGCGTCGCCAGCGTGGGCCGCACGTAGTTGGGGCCGACCGTACAACCAGCCAATAAGCCGGCGGCGATCGCGATTGCGGTCACTCGATATCTCATGTCAGTGTCCATGTCAGTCCCCATGTCAGTCCCCCTCCGCCATCGCCGGCGCCAGACCCGGTTCGGGACTCTTCGCGCCGGATAGCTTCTCCACGACATAGAAAATCGCGGGGATCAGGAAGATGCCGATGGCGCTCGCGGCAAGCATGCCGCCGATCACCGTGGTGCCCATGATTTCGCGGCCTACCGCGCCCGCGCCCGAGGCGGTCCACAGCGGCACGCAGCCCAAAATGAACGCGAAACTGGTCATGAGGATGGGGCGCAGACGGATGCGGGCCCCTTCGAGCGCCGCTTCGGCGAGACCCATGCCGCCTTCGAACTTGTCCTTGGCGAACTCCACGATGAGGATCGCGTTCTTGGCCGCCAAGCCGATCAGCATCACCAATCCGATTTGCGAGTAGACGTCGGTCTCAATCTGAATCATGTACTGCGGCAGGTAAAGGCTCATCACCCAGCGCCGCAGCCACAAGACGAAGAACGCGCCGAAGATCGCAACCGGCGTGCTGAGCAGAACGCTGAAGGGCAGCGTCCAGCTCTCATACAAGGCCGCGAGAATCAGGAAGACGAACAGCAGCGAGAACGAGAAGATGACCCATGTGGGGAGACCCTCCTGCGCTTTCTTCTCCTGATAGGACATGCCCATGTAGTCGTACCCCATCTCGGGCGGCATGGTTCGATCGAACGTCTCTTCGAGCGCTTTCATAGCCTGCTGCGAACTGTAACCAGGAGCGGCCCCGCCGATGACCTGGGCCGAGCGGTATAGGTTGTAGCGCATGGTGAACTCGGGGCCGGGGCGCGATTCGAACTTAGTGAGCGCCGAAAGCGGCACCATGGCGCCCTGCGAATTACGTACGTAGAATTGGCCCACGCTATCCAGGTTTTTGCGATAGTCGGCTTCGGCCTCGACATAGACCTGCCACTGGCGGCCGAAGCTATTGAAGTAGTTGACGAACAATCCGCCCATGTAGGCCTGAATGGTGCGATAGAGGTCGGGCAGCGCGACGCCCTCCTTAAGAGCCTTTTCGCGATCCACGGCTAGATACTCCTGCGGCACGCTGGGCAGGAACGTGCTGATGATGCCCGGCGCAATCTCCGGCCGCTTGGATGCCGCGGCGATGAACTTCTGCAGATTGTCCGCCAGAAACTGCACGTCTTTACCGGCGCGGTCTTCCAGCACGAACGTGAATCCGCCGGAGGTGCCGACGCCCGGAATTGCGGGCGGCGGGAAGCTCACCGCGAACCCATCGGGGAGCTTTGAAAGCTGCTGGTTGACGTGCTGCACAATCTCGTTATATTGCGTCTGGCGGCTCTTGCGGAGACTCCAATCGTCGAGAGTCACGAAGAATAAACCGGTATAACTGGTGCTCACGAAACTCAGCAGGCTGAAGCCGGCGACGCGCGTCACATACTTGATGCCGGGCGTGTGAAGCAGCGTCTGCTCCACTTTGGCGGCGGCCGCCTCCGTCCGCTCAAGCGACGACGCGTTGGGGAGCTGCAAGTGCATGAACATATAGCCTTGATCCTCGCCCGGCAGGAAGCTGGTTGGCACGCGCTCGCTGAAGAATGCCGCGCCCGCACCGGCTACCAACAGCACCGCGAAGGCGATGGCGCTCTTGCGGAGCAGGGCGCCGGACCAGCGCAGATATCCATTGGTGGCGCGGGTGAACAGGCGGTTGAATCCGTCGAAGAAACGGCGCAAGAGACCGCGGCTTGCCTTCTTAGGTTTAAGCAGCAAGGCGGAAAGCGCGGGGCTGAGAGTGAGTGCATTGAACGCCGACAAGACCACGGCGACCGCGATGGTTACGGCGAACTGCTGATACAAGCGTCCGGTGATGCCGGGAATGAAAACCGTCGGCACGAAGACGGCGGAAAGCACGAGCGCGATTCCGATGACCGGACCTGAAATCTCTTCCATGGCTTTCAACGCCGCGGATTTCGGATCCATGCCTTCTTCCATGTGGCGCTCCACCGCTTCCACCACTACGATGGCGTCGTCAACCACCAGTCCGATGGCCAGCACCAAGCCGAACAGGGACAGGGTGTTGATGGTGAATCCAAAAACCGGGAACAGCATGAAGGTTCCAATCAGCGAGACCGGCACCGCGAGCAAGGGAATCAGCGTGGCGCGCCAGCCTTGCAGAAAAAGATAGACCACCAAAGTGACCAGAGCGATGGCGATCAAAATGGTCACCACGATGTCGTGGATACCCGACGTGACGGATTCGGTAGTATCGAGCGAAACGACATAGTCCACGTCCTGAGGGAAGCGCTTCTTGGCTTCCGCCATCAGCTTGCGGACTCCCTTGGCGGCATCCACCGCGTTAGTTCCAGGGAGTTGGTAGACCGCGATAATCGCGCCCGGCTTTCCATTGATGCGGCCGGTAAGCGTGTAATCGTTGGCGCCGAGCTCGATGCGCGCCAAGTCGCGGACGCGTACGATTCCTCCATCCGGCAACTCGCGAACGATGATGTTTCCGAACTCCTCGGGCGAAGTCAACCGGCCTTGAGCGCGCACCGAGTAAGTGTATTCCTGACCCTTGGGAGTGGGCGAGCCGCCTACCTGGCCAGCGGGGTTCACGGTATTTTGGGCCTGAATCGCCGAGACTACTTCAGTCACGGTGATGCCCAGCTTGGCGAGCTGGTCCGGCTTGATCCACAAGCGCATCGCATATTGGCCGGCGCCGAACACCTGGACGTTGCCGATGCCGGGGACGCGAGTCAACTGGTCGTTCAGATTGATATAGGAGTAATTGGCGAGGAACTTACCGTCATAGGTTCCGTTGGGCGAAAACAGTCCCATCACCATAAGCGGCGAAGTCACCGATTTCTGTACCGTGACGCCAAAGTTAGTCACGTCCTGCGGCAATTGGGAGGCGGCCTGCGTTTCCCGCATCTGCGTCAGGATGAGGTCGGTGTTAGGATCGCTCTTCACGTCGAAGTCGACGATCATGGTCATCTGCCCGTTGCCCGCCGCATTCAGCGAGTACATGTAGTTAAGGTTGTCGACGCCGCTCATCTGCTGTTCGATGGGAGTGGCGACCGATTGCTCGATAGTTTGCGCGTCGGCTCCCACATAGTTAGCGCGAATCTGCACCTCGGGAGGCGCGATCGCCGGGAATTGCGCGACGGGCAGCGTCGCGATGGTCACCGCGCCGACGATCACCATCAGTATGGCAATCACCATGGCGACGATGGGTCGATTGATGAAGAACTTCGACATTACTTAGCTCCCTTTGAGTTCACCAGCGGATTCACCAGGACACCGGGGCGGATCTTAAACAATCCATCGGTCACTACGCGCTCGCCCGGCTTCAATCCCTCTTCGATCACCCAATCGGAGCCGATGCGATCGCCAACCTTGACGGGCGTGAAGCGAATGGTATTGTTCGGATCAACCACCGCGACCAGATAGGCGCCCTGGGTGTCGGTGACGGACCGTTGCGGAACCAGCAGCGCGCCGGCGCGGACGCCGATGGTGGCGCGCACTTTCGCATACTGGCCCGGGCGCAGCTTATTGCCGGGGTTGGGAAACAGGCCGGTCAGTTGAATGGCGCCGGTACTCGGGTTCACCTCGCGATCGGCGAATGAGAAGCGCCCTTTCCGCGGATACACGCTGCCATCGGCCAAGATCATCTCAAGCTGTAGACGATGCAGACCCGAATCGCTGCGAGTGAGACCGATATACTCCTGCTCGCCGACCGTGAAATTAGCTTTGATGGGGTCGAGCGTCGATACCGTAGTGATCGCGTTGCTGGATGGACCGACCAGATTGCCTACCTGTACCGTGGCCGCGCCGGCGATGCCATCGATGGGCGAAGTAAGTTTGGTGAACTCAAGATTCACCTTGGCGGTTTGGACCGCCGCGGCGGCGGCGGTCACTCCCGCCTGCGCCGCCTCAATCTGCGCCTTGGCGGTTTCCACCTGGGCCTGGGAGGCGGCGACTTGCGCCTGCAACGATTGGTTGGTCTGCTTGGCGTTGTCGAGATCCTGTTGCGTGATGGCCTGCTGCCGGGCGAGTGGAACGTAGCGGTCTTCATCCATCTGCGCCTTCCGCTGATTGGCTTCGGCGCTCAAGAGCTGCGCTTGCGCCTGCACCAATCCGGCTTTAGCCTGCGCCGTTTGGGCGGTGGCCTGCGCCAGTTGTCCCATGGCCTGATCGAGCGCGGCCTGCAGAGGTCGTGGGTCGATCTCAAACAGCAACTGTCCCTTGCGGACGAACGAGCCTTCGGCATAATTCTGCGTCAACAGATAGCCGGTTGCCTGCGCCTTGATGGCGGCGTTGACCATGCCGTTCAGCGTGCCGATCCATTCGCGTTCAATCGGGATATCCTTTTGCTGAACCGTCGCGATTTCGACATCCGGAGGTGGCGGAGAGCCCGCCGCGGTCGAGTTTCCCGCGCAACCGGCCGTAATCAGTGTTGCTATGCCAAGCAGTAATGCCGCGACTAACATCGTCATCCGATTCTGAGATTGACTCTTCACTTTTTCTCCATCTTCATGAGTTTCGCCCTTAATGAGTTTCGCCGGGTACAGTGACAGCGGCGGTTGGCGACCGCGGCTGTTGACAGACGACAAAAAACGATTCGTCTGTTCCACTTCAACGCCAACCCGCCCGACATGGGCTGTCACTCAGTTATCAGACGCTCTTTAGTTATGCCCCCGGCGAGCCGAGCGTCTTCCTCTGCTGTTAAGTCGAACGAAGACCCGCCGGATCGACACGGCGAATCGACCTTCTTTGCGGCGAGGGCGCCTGGCGGCCTCAAGCGACGATCGCCCGGAGCCCCAATGCCACATGGATTGGACACACCGGTCAAACACCCAATCAGCCGCCGCAACGGCCTCTCGCCCCTGCTCTTCAGATGCTGGAGCAGGTGTTTAGTTTCGATGCCAGTCGCGACAAATTCCACCCCCGCGCCGCGCATCTCCGAGAGGAGCCTTTCTCCATCTTCGTCGATGAACGTCACATCGCTCAAGTCGACCACCGCGCCCACTGCGCCCGATCCGGCGGCGCCTCCGCGCGCGTGCTCCCAACTGGAACGTAGCTCTTGCACCCAGGGCCCTGCCAATTGGCCGCAGAGTGTCCATTGCTGCCTGGAACCGATTTCTGAGTAGGAGATGCGTAACATGGCCGCCCAACCTGCGATGCTTCCATAAGGGCACACTGATCGCCAATGCTTGCGATGGCTTCGATGGCTCGCATGTGCTTGATGGGGCAGGAAATTCTTGAGATGGCCCGGCGGGTTTGGTTGGCCATTTCCGGCAAGTGCCGACGATGCGGCTCGACTCCCTGCCGGAATCTCGGCAGCCGGGGGAGGGGGCTGTTGCGCTTGCTCCCGAACTTCCCCTTTCAGCACCGAAGCCCGCTCAACAAAGCCCATTCCTGAAGTGCCGCGCCCTGATGCTCCCCAAAGAAGCACGGTACAACGAGCTGATGCGCCTGCCCAAAGGGTGAGGATTTCGGCGCCATCGTGGCCGCGATGAGCGCCATTGAACGCGAGTACCGGCTGCGGGAATTGGTATGGAGTGACGTCCGCCGTTACCTGGACGCCAGCATAAGCGAGATTCATAGCCGGATCGGAACGGAAATCCCCCTGAGAGACCTGCGGCGCGAGCTTTACCGCCTTGCGGAATCGGGGGAAATCGGTATCAAATCAAAGGCACGAAGCCCTGGGCGCGATATTCTATAGACCAAACAAGCTCCAATCCACCCTACCTTGGTCTATAGAAATAAGCCTCCGCAGCCACAGGCCAATGCCTGTCCAAGGAGTTGTGTGCCGAGCATGTTCGGCAGTTTGACGGTGAAAGTCTGTCACCAGAGCGTCGCGGAGTAGGCGTGGCGTGTCCATTGGCATCTCGCCATTTGGTCGGCTTCTCAATCCGCTCAATCACATACAGCCGTCCGCCCATAAAGTCCGCCATCTTCTCTGCTTAAGGTGAAATCGGGTACAGCTTGGGCGCTGCCCTCCCCAAGCCCAATAGTTTTCTGCTGGCAACGGGCCGCTCACCTGCGCCTCGCCTTAGGTGGCTTTTTCAAAGCCGCCTTTTTGAAAGAATGCCACCCCCTCGCGCGGTTCGGCCTCCACCACCATGTCGCCGATCGCTACGCGGTCGCCGGCGATCCGCACGGTCACGCGGCCTCCGCCATCGAGCGAAACGATCGCCGTCTGATAGGGCGCCTCGGCGGCGAAGGCCTCGGGCGCCGAGTAGATCACGGTCTCGGTGTAGACGACCCCGGCTCTCGCGCCGCTGTTCATGCGGCTTGTCACGCAACCCCCAGTATGCTCACCACGCAGGTGGCGCCCGATCCGCCTAGATTCTGCGCGAGGCCCAGCGAATGGCGCGGAATCTGGCGCTCGCCGGCTTCGCAGCGCATTTGCAGCGCCAGATCGCAAAGCTGTGCGACGCCAGTAGCGCCCACGGGATGGCCTTTCGATTTCAGACCGCCGCTGGTGTTCACCGGAAGCTTGCCGGTGCGGGCGGTATTGCCCTCAAAGGAAAAGGGTCCGCCTTCGCCCTTCTTGACGAAGCCGAGGTCTTCGATGGCGATAATCTCGGCGATCGTGAAGCAATCGTGGATTTCGGCGAATTCGATGGCTTGCGGAGTCACGCCGGCCATTTGGTAGGCCTTGTCCGCGGCGCGGCGCACGGCCGGGAAGGTGGTGATGTCCGCCTTCTGGTCGAGCGCCACGTAATCGGACGCCTGCGAGACGCCGAGCACGCGGATGGGCTTTTGGGTGAATTCGTAAGCGCGCTCCAGCGGCGCCAGGATTACGGCGGCGGCGCCATCGCTGATCAGGGAGCAATCGTAGATGTTGAGCGGATCGGCGATAGGTTTGCCCTTCATGGCCTGTTCCAAGGTGATCGGCTTGCGCATGTGGGCGTCGGGATTGAGCGCGCCGTTGGCGTGGTTTTTGACCGCCACCGCGGCCAGGTGCTCCTTTTTGGTGCCGTACTCGTACATGTGGCGCCGGGCAATCATAGCGAAGAGCGAGGCAAAGGTGGAACCGGCTTTCATTTCGCCGGAGCAATCGCCGGCTTCGGCCAGGATCTGGCTGACGCGCGCGGTGGATTGCGAGGTCATCTTCTCAACGCCCACCACCATCACGATGTCGTTGATGCCGGCGGCCACTTCCGCCCATCCGTGGAAGAACGCCGAGCCGCTGGAGGCGCAGGCCGCCTCAATGCGCGTCGAGGGAACGCCCTCAATGCCGAGAGCGGTGGAAACGTAGGGCGCAAGGTGGTTCTGGCCGGCGAAAGACGGGCCGGCGAAATTGCCCAGGTAAAAAGATTCGATCTGGCCCGGCCGCACATTGGCGTTATTCAGGGCCTTTTCGCCGGCTTCCACGGCCAGAGAGCGCAGGTCGCGGTCCGGGAAAGCGCCGAACGGGGTTTTTCCTATGCCGATAATGGCAACGGGTCTCATAACCTCCAGGTTACCGCGCTAGAATGTCCGTATAGCGGGTGAGCCGCTTTTGTTTCCACGTTTTGCGGGTTTTTGCGTCATCTTCAATAGGACCTTAGAATCCCGTGGGAACAGCCTTATACATCCGGATGAGCGAAGCGATTGAGCCAGGACTGGATCTTGAGGAACGGCGCGACCGGTTTGTCTCCGAGCACTCGCGCCGCGTTTTCGCGCAGATCTACCACATTGTGCGCAATGTGGCCGACGCCCAGGATCTCACGCAAGAGGCGTTTATCAAGGCCCTGCAGCACAAGGAACAGCTCAAGGACGAACAAAAGGCGGCGCATTGGCTTTCGCGGATCGCGACCAATACGGCCATCGATTTCCTGCGCAAAAGCGGGCGGGCGCAATTTTGTGAGATTGAAGACTCGTACGACGATGGCGGCGAAAGCCCCGAACAGTTGCTGCTGCGCAGTGAGCATCGCGAATATTTGGAAGACGGGTTGCGGCTGCTCAGTCCGCGGGAGCGGGCCGCGCTGATGCTGCGCGACGTGGAGGGCCTGCCGGCGGAAGAAGTGGCGCAACAGTTGAATTGCACCAAAGCGACGGTGCGGTCGCACATCGCGAATGCGCGGACCAAGCTGCGGAAGTACATGGAAAGAAGGAAGCGGTAAAAATGAGACACCCAAAACAGTCCACGTTGGCATTGCAGGCGGGTGGCGACCTGGGCGCATTTGCGCGGTGGAAAACCGAGCGCCACCTGGCCAAGTGCGGGCAATGCCGCGACGAAGTGGCCGGGTTCGAGGCCATGCGGAGCACGATGGCCGATGTGCTCGAAATGCCGGAGCTGCCGTGGAACCGGATTGCGGAAGAGATGCGCGCCAACATCCGGCTGGGGCTGGCGGCGGGCGAGTGCGTACGTCCGGTGGAGAGATCGGGATGGGCGTCGCGGCGGGCGGGATGGCGCGTGGCGGTGGCGATGGCAAGCATCACGGCGCTGGCGGTTACCGGTCTGGTGCTGGAGCGGCCGCGGCCGGTTGTGGATCCGCAAAATGCAGCTCGGGATGAGAACGCAGCCGTGCAAACGGGGCCGGACGGAATCGGCAACCCGGCTATGAAATTGATGTACCGCGGCGCGGAAGGCGTGCAGCTTTCGGCCAGCGCTGAGGGTTCGGTGCAGGCGCAGTATACTAATCCGGTGACGGGTTACATGACCGTGAGTCAAGTAGATGTTCAATAACGCAACAGTTCGTCCGGCACGCTTAGGGAGCTGCCTCTGGGGTTGCCTTCGTGTCCGGCTGTGTGCGGCGCTTTTGGCCGCGCTGGCGATTCCCGCGGGAATGCTGGCCCAGGACACGCCGATTTCGAGCAGCTCGATCGGCATCGATTTGGGCAAGGATTCGCCGGTGGTTCTGGTGAGCAGCAAGACCGGAGAATCGCGGGCGACTTCGCTTGGCTCGGCGCTGCTCATCGACCTGCACATGTCGCTCTTGCTGCGGAATACCAGCGCCAAGCGCATACGCAGCCTGAAGCTGGGAGTGGTGGCGCAGGAAGTGGCAGCGGGCGGTAAGGGATCGGTGGCGCAGCCGGGCATGAACGTGGGGCCGGGAGAGACCTTTCCCGTGCCCATCGACATGCAGTTGATGAAGCCGGCGCAGGCTGCGGGTCCGCTGGTGGAGGTCAAGCTGGACGGCGTGCTGTTCGACGATCTCTCCTTCTATGGACCCGACCTGAATGCGCAACGCACCCTGACGGCCTGGGAGTTTGAGGCGCAGCGCGACCGCGAGTATTTCCGGCAGGTGCTGGCGCGAGGGGGAGTCGAGGGGCTGAAGAAAGAGATTTTCGCCAGCTTGGAGCGGCAGCGCTTGCGTCCGCAGCTCGAATGGCGTATGCCGCGCGGCCCGGCTATGACTACGGCGGCGCTGGGGCCGGAGCGGGTGGAGCAATTCGCTTTCGTGCAGTTCCCGGATTCGCCGGTGACGGCGGTTGGCGGATATGCGAACGTGGCGGGCAACCAGATGCGGTCGCCGCGCATCGATGTGCAGAACCGCTCGGGCAAGCCGGTGAAATACGTAGAGCTGGGCTGGCTGGTGCGCGACGAAAACGGCGAGCAGTACATGGCGGCGTCGCTGCCGGCGTCGGGCCCCGACTTATATTTGCCGGCGCGCGGCACGGCGCGAGTGCTGCAGGATAAGGCGCTGGACCTTTCGCGGAACGGCCGGCCGTTGAAGATCCGGAGCATGACGGGATTCGTCAGCCAGGTGCAGTTTTCCGACGGCAAGGTGTGGGCGCCCAGCCGGCAGGATCTGGATAAACCGGAGCTGCGGAACACGCTGCCGCCTTCGGCGGAGGAGCAACGGCTGACGGATATTTACCGGACGAAGGGGCCGGAGGCGCTGGTGCAGGAGTTGAAAAAATAGCGGATTGCCTAACCCGCAGCCGGCCCCCAGAGGGCGCGGTGCTTAACCAATCTGGCGCCAGCCTTTTCCATTCACCGGTAACCCATTGACTTCACTGGCCAAGCACGTGGCGCACGCACTCCTGCGTGCAGCGTTCACACTCTTGTGAACGCGACATGTTTCAAAGCTTCTCTGGGACGATTTCCGCGACAGAGCCGCGATAACCACCCCAGAGGACGCCCCCAATTGGCTGCCGCTGTCGACCAAAGCTCAATAGCCAAACGGCTTTCTATTTTTTTGCCGTTGCGCCTAACGACCCCACACGCTGCATTCACGGGGCCGAAGCCGCTGGCGGCGTCATGCCCGCTTACTTTGCGCCACTAAACCGAGCCCGAACCGAGCCAGAGCCCCGCAACCCCAACAATCCACATCCAGTTCCGCGAATTTGGCTTCGTTGTTACAGAACCCAAAAACTCCGAATCCTGCCACCCCCAAACCGGTGCCGCTACGCTATCTGCCCAGCTATGTCGAACCCCGCGGAACCCACCTTCTGCCGTAGATCGCGATCCAAAGCTGCCGGAAGCCGCATGAAGGCCCGATCCTCAGCCAGTACCAAGCCAATCTGCCCGGCTCCAACTTTCGGGCGTCTCCCGAATCGGCGTGAGAAGATTAAATAATATGCGCCGCAGGATTCTGGTGTCGGCGGGGGAAGCGTCGGGTGATCTCTATGCCGCATTGGTGGTGGAAGAATTACGGCGTTCCTGGCCGGACGCGGAATTCTTCGGCTGCACCGGTCCGCGGCTGCGCGCCGCCGGAGTGAAGACCATAGTGGATGCGGCCAGCCTCGCGGTAGTGGGTCTGGTGGAGGTGGTGGCGCATCTGCCGCGGATTTACGGCGAATACCGCAAGCTGCTGGCGGCGGCGGACGAAGAGAAAACCGATCTGGCGATTCTGACCGATTCTCCGGATTTCCATCTGCGGGTGGCGAAACAGCTCCACGCGCGAGGCGTCCCGGTGGCCTATCTGGTGGCGCCGCAGGTCTGGGCCTGGCGGAGGGGACGCGTGAAAACCATGCGGCGGGTGCTGCGCCATCTGCTGTGCATTTTCCCGTTTGAAAAGGAGTTCTTTGATCGGGAAGGAGTCAGGGCGACCTATATCGGCCATCCGCTGGCCTCGCTGGTCAAGCCGTCGATGGGAAAAGAGGCATTTTTCCGGAAACATGGATTGGATTTGACTCGTCCATTGGTAGCAGTGTTGCCGGGAAGCCGCCGCGGCGAATCGGCGCGTCATCTGCCGGCGCTGATGGATGCCGCGGAGAGGCTTGTTTGTGGCTGGGTGAGTAAAGAGCCGAGTAAAGAGCCGAGTGAAGAGCCCACTGAAAAGCCTCGGGCACAGCCTTTGAGCTTCCTGCTGCCGGCCTCCGCCAATACCGGGGCCGCATTTTTCCGGCAGCGGCTGGGCAAGTCGCCCATCCGGGTGATCGAGGGGGAAAGCTGGGATGCGATGGCGCATGCGGATCTGGCGCTGGCGGCGAGCGGTACCGTGACGGTGGAAGCCGCCTTATTGGGGACGCCGATGGTTACGTTTTACAAGGTGACTGCGGCCAGTTGGGGGATGGGCAGAATGCTGGTGGATGTGCCATTTTATTCCATGGTGAATTTGGTTGCGGGCCGCGCCGTCGTGCCTGAGCTGATGCAAGGCCGGATGACCGGCGAGCGGATTGCGCAAGAGGCGCGCCGGTTGTTGACGGACCCGGTGGCGCGCGGCCGCATGCTGGCCGGACTGGCCGAAGTCCGGGACAAACTATCGGGTGGCGGGAACGCCCCGCAGCGCGCCGCCGGCATCATTCAAGAGATTCTGGAAGGACAAGCCGCACATGTTTCGTAATTCGCGTACCTGGGGAGCCGCGCCCGCTGTAGCCCTTGCGATCGCCCCCGCCGTAGCCGCGCTCGCATTGTTTGCGGCAGTTTTCCCCGCGGCGGCGCAGCAAGGCGAGCGCCGCAACCGCATCGACGTTCAGGATTACGCCATCGATGCCGAGATTTCGCCCAATACGCAGAGCCTGACGGCCAAGACCACGGTGCGGTTCACGCCGGTGGACGACGGCGTCACCAGCGCCATTTTTGAGTTGAATAATGCGCTCAACGTCTCGCGCGTGGTGGATGCGGCGGGTAAGCAGATCCAGGCATCGCGCAATCAGAGCGATTTCACGGTCCGCCTCAGTTTCGAGCAGCCGCTGCCGAAGGGACAGCCTTACTCGGCGACGTTTTATTACGACGGCAAGTTGAGCGGCGACGAGGAATCGCCCGTCTTCGGCATCAAGTTCGCGGCCATCCATGCGGATTATGCGTTCCTGCTCTATCCCGCGCGCTGGTTTCCCGTGAACGGGTATTCCACCAACCGTTTCGGCGCGGATATCCGCGTGACCGTGCCCGCGGGATATGCGGTGGTGGGCAGCGGCAACGATTCGCATCGGACCGAGGGCGATAAGAACCTGTTCGAATTCAAGTTCGAGCGGCATTCCTTTCCCGGCAGCATCGCGATGGTGAAGGGGCCGCCGGCCAACATCCAGTCGGAAGGCGTGCTCAGCGCGATCTACTTCCATGGCCAGGAAGCGGGAATGGCGCAGGCCTACGGCGATGAGACCGGCAAGATGATGACGCATTTCACCAGCCTGTTCGGGTTGCCGCCCAACGCGAATCTGACGCTGGTGGAGACCGAGGCTGGTTCGCCCAACGGATATGCGGCGCCCGGGTTGGTTTTCCTGGCGCCGGGAACCATCGGGACGCGCGCCAACTCCAAGGTGCTGGCCAACCAAATCTCCCGCCAGTGGTGGGAAGAGCTGCTATCGCCCGTGACGCGCAATCACCTGTGGCTGGAGAACGGGCTGGCCACCTACTCCGAGCTGCTGTGGACCGAGCACTCCGTGAGCGCCGGCGCCATGGAAGCGCAGCTGCGCAGCGAGATGGTGGCGGCTCTTACCATAGATAACGTGCCTGTGATTCAGGCCGGACGCCTGGAGGATTACTCGCCGGAGCTGTGGGCGCTCACCGGGAGCAAGGGCGCCGCGGTGCTGAATATGCTGCGCCACGTGATGGGCGACGACAAATTTTTCCTGACGCTCAAGAATTTCGCCAAGGAGAACACCTGGAAATCGGTGAGCACCGACGATTTTCGCAAGGCGGCGGAAGAGGCTTTCGGACAGAGTCTGGACTACTTCTTCATTCAGTGGATCGAATCGAGCGGCGCGCCGGAGTTCAAGCTGGAGTACACCGTTTTTCGCGTCACCAAGGGCTTTCGCGTGATGGGGAAGATCACGCAGGATCTGGATACGTTCCGCATGCCGGTCACGCTGAAGATCGAAACCGAAGGCAATCCGGAAGAACAGAAAGTTGAGGTGATGGGAACCTCTTCGGAATTTTCGGTGGATACGTTCGGCAAGCCGAAGAAGATCGTAATCGACCCCAACAATCAGGTGCTGCGCTACGACCCGGACGTGCGCGTGGCGGTGGCTATCCGCCGCGGCGAGCAGTTCATGCAACTGGGCGAGTTCGGCGAAGCCTTGCGGGAATACCAGAAGGCGCTCGAGACTAACCGCACCAGCTCGCTGGCGAACTACCGCATCGCCGAGGCCGATTTCCTGCAGAATAATTATCAGGAAGCGTCCAACAAGTTCCGCGCGGCGCTGGATGGCGACCTCAATCCGAAATGGACCGAAGTCTGGGCGCGGATACACCTGGGCTGGATTTACGATATCAGCGCTCAGCGCGACCGCGCCGTGGACCAGTATAACCAGGCGATCCGCACCAAAGACGACACCCAGGGGGCGCAGGAAGAGGCCACCAGGTATCTGAAAACGCCGTACCAGCGCGAGCGCCGGGCAGACGATCGATAGATAGTGGCGCGGGCCCATGGCCTGCGCCGTCCAAGCCGCTCCGAGCGCTTGGTCTTCGGGCGGCAATCTGCGATTGAGGCTCTGCCTGCAGCCGTTCCGTGACCGGGTGGTTTTGTGCTTCTGCGGATTGGCTCCCTTACGGTCGTGGCTCCGATCGGAGCCGCGCGCGTCAGCAAGCGGTTCTTGGATAGCCTCGAATCTCGCGTTCGTGGAACTAGTCCACCCATTTCGTAGACACTGCCCAGCGGCATTTTGCCTTTCGGCTAGCTTGAAGGTAGCCGAACAAGAAGCGCATGGCAAAGACGGCGATTTCCAGTACAAACGGCGCGTGACGCCTCCTTGAAGTAGCCGAACAAGAGCAGTCTGTCGAGGTTGCCAGGTTTCCAATCCATCGCGAATTGTGTTGAAATTCGCGCCACCGGCTTGCCATGCCGGCTAATCAGCCAGCCCCACTACGCTTCTCACTTAGTACCGCGAGTCAAGACATGGTACCGAAAGCACAGCAATGTCACTAAGCTTGTGAAAATAAAGCCACTCTTTTCCGGTTATCACTAACAATTGGGCGAATTATCCCCATAAGCGCGTATTCCCTCTTGTTTCCCAGGAGGCAGGCATCGTAAACTAAACCTGCGAGGCTAATAGGCGTGCTCAGGCGAATAATTCATATCCTATCGGTTGTGTTAGTTGGCACATTGGTTCCAGCGTACGCGACTTCAGTTGTCTGTTCGATGCAGACCGGAACTTCCGGTCCATTCGCCTCGCAGGATTGCAACCAGGCGCTAACCACGCCTACGTCTGCCCTGAGTTGGGCAAATGTGCTGCCCGCTACCAGCGGGCTAGTATCCGGGCCGCTAAACTCGTCGATCGGCGGCGATAACTTCGCGGTCACGTCCAACTCAGACTTTGAGGGCTTGGACAACACGGCTCTCGCCTGGAATGGCTCTTCATGGGTGCCGGCTTTCCTTGTGACTACGGCCGCAACTTTCGCAGGCCACTTTGATTCTGAGACGACGGTTAACGGACCGCCTCCTGAGGGATTGTTAGGAGACAATTTGTTGGGCGCAGTCGCTGCTCCTGGAACTACCAATACTAATACGACGGTTACTTTGAGCTTCGCAACTACGCTCAGTTTTGTCGAATTTCAAGTGAGTTCCTTACAAGGCACTAATTCGAATTTCGCGGCTGAATTGATCGCCTACGACTCTGGTGGCCATATTCTCGGTACTTATCAGGTGGCGGATACGGGTGGCGGCGGTCAATGCCCAGGCTTGGGGATTGGCGCCGGCCCTCAACCTTGCAACGATGCGCCGTATGTGCAGTTCTACGATCCGGAGGATAATATTGCGAGCGTCGAATTAGTAATGAACGATCCCACTGGCGCATTGCTCGACACGCTGGATGTGGCTGGGGCTGCCACTCCGGAGCCGTCTTCCGCCGCACTGTTCGCGTTCGGGATTCTGTTAGTGCTGTTGGCGGCCAAGCGGGGCTACCTCAGCCGCCGCTGTGTTTTGGCGGGTTCTGCCTAGGATTAATTGACCCGTTTGTCCTTGTTCGCACAGTCGGTCTCATCCACTTATCCACATTTTGTCCGCTTATCCACATTTGCGCACCACATTGGTGCGCTCCGCGCTTCTAAATGTATCATTTGACTGGAAGAAACACTCCGGTCTTGGGATATACTCATCTACTTCATGCTGCGTCCGGAGGTTTGTGTGCGACGAGTATCCCCGTCCCTAATTGCCAATCTAGCGTTACTGACTGCCGTGACCGCGCCTTTTGCCTGCGCCCAGGTTTCGAGCTCGGGCTTGAATCAATGGACGCTCGCGGCGGCTATGAACACGGCGCGGGCGCAGGCGTGTTCCGCCATTTTGCCGGACGGCAGCATGTTGGTGGCCGGGGGCGTGGGCAGCTCAGGTCCGGTTAACACGGCCGAAGTCTACGGAACCGGCGGCACGTTTACCGCGACCGGCGCCATGAATCAGGCGCGCGCCGGCGCTGCCTGCGTAACGCTTCTCGACGGAACCGTCCTGGTGATGGGCGGCGACGATGGCACGGGCGCTCTCAGCACCGCCGAGATTTTCAACCCGATTACTCAAACCTGGAAAACTACGGGCAGTCTTAACGCAGCGCGCGAAGGTCATCAGGCGGTGGTGAATGGCTGGGGCGCAGTTTGGGTTGCGGGCGGCACGAATGCATCCGGCATCGTGGCCGCGCTAGAGGAGTTCGATCCGCCAAAGGGCACATTCCGGACAGTCGGAACGTTGACCGCGCCGCGCGCTGAGTTTGCCATGGCGTTGCTGCCGGGCCTCAAGGTAATGGTTGCCGGCGGTACTAACGGATCTGCGACGCTCGGCTCGGTGGAGATTTACAACGGCGTGCTGGGCTTGGTATCGGTGGCCGGATCGATGGCGCAAGCGCGTCGGGATTTCGCGGCGGCCGCTCTTCCGGATGGAACGGTTCTGATCACCGGCGGCAGGGACGCTAACGGAAACCTGCTGGGCTCGACGGAAATCTTCGACCCCGTGCAGGGCGTTTCCACGGCCGGACCGAGCCTGCTGACGCCGCGCGCCTACCACTCCGCGTACGGGCTGGCCAACAATGGCGAGGTCCTGATTGCGGGCGGAACCGGCAGTACCGGCGTACTCTCCTCCACTGAGACCTACGCTCCCTGGACCGGCGCCATCCAACCATCTTCACCCCTGAATATCAGCCGCCGGGACAACGTCTCGGCAGTTTTACGTCCGGGCAGCCTCTTAGTGGCGGGCGGCCGCAACGAGAGCGGGTCTTTGAACAGCAGCGAGCTGTTTCAATACGCCGCCATCGGGACCGATAAGCCCGATTATGCGCCGGGAACGCCGGTCGATATCTCGGGCAGCGGGTGGCAGCCGGGCGAGCAGGTGTCCGTGCAGATCACGACTGTTCCGGTGGACCAGCACCACATAGAGTTCACTGGCTCCGGTATTGCGGATGGAGCCGGGAACGTGACCGTTACGGGATTCGCGGTGGATCAGAGCCACCTCGGCATGAAGTTTATCCTTACGGCGACCGGCAGCCAACTCCAGGCGCAGACCACTTTTACCGACGGGCTCACTCCCACCATCGCTTTTAGTTTTAGTCCCGCGTCCGGATCGCAGACGGTAGGCGGCTTCGCGGTAACTGTCACCGTGACATTGACGGGTGCGGGACCTACGCCTACGGGCAGCTTTGTCCCTTGCCTGAATGGCGCCTGCGGCGTGATTAGCGCCACCACGGCTAACGGAACTTGCGTCGCTAACGGCCAGGATTACATATTGCCGTCGTCGGGCCCGGCCATTTGTCAATTTGTAATACCCTCAATTCCCACAGGCAATACCTCTGTCGCTATCGAGTACTCGGGCGATGCCAACTATAACTTCGAAACCCCCACCAACGATCCAGCCGACGGCGCCACCTATTCGGTGACAAGCCCCACTACGACGACCATCACGGGCCCCGCCGGACCCCAGCCGTATGGCGTAACTACGCCCTACGTGGCGACGGTGACCACTGCCGCGGGCAACTCACCCGCGGGGCAAGTCCAGTTTCTCGTGAATGGCGTTTCGTCCGGCTCGCCCGTGAGCCTCACCCAAACGAGCCCGACTACTTTTACGGCTTCCTTCGTTCCTAACCCTCCCTTAGCGGTAGGCGGGCCTTACACGGTTACAGCGCAGTTCCTGGGAGACCCGGCTGATGGCGCCAGCACTACCGCGGTCGGTGTCAGCACTACCATCACCGCGGTAATCACCACCACTACCGAAAGCCTTTCGGCGAACCCGATAGTCTATGGGCAGCCGCTGACGGTGAGTGGAACCGTGACCGGCACTGGCGGCGTAATACCTACCGGCACGGTGAGCGTCACCGGAAGCGCCGGTTGCGCGCTGACAGCCGGAGCTTATTCCTGCACCATTACCCCGCCCGGACCCAGCACTTCCCAAAGCCCGTTCGCGGTCGTTGCCACGTACAATCCTACGGCCGGGACCGGATATAACAGCAGCACAAGCGCCTCGACCAACCTGACTGTGAACCCCGCCTCGACGCAGACTTCCGCGCCCAACGTCACCGCTGTCAGCAGCGGTACACTCTTCACGTTCCATGCGCAGGCAACCACCGTGGCGCCGAGTACCGCCCCTGTGAATACCGGAAATATCGCATTCTACTCAGCGCCTGGCTCCAACGTGAATTGCATCAGCGGGCCTAATCCCCCGTTTACTCTGATTGTGACGCCACCAGTGGACGGCACGGGAAATGCATCCAGCGGCCCCGTAACCCTTACAGCAGGCAGCTATACGGTTTGTGCGCTATATTTTACTGGGGTCGGAAGCAACTTCAGCGATTCATCTTCGGCAGGGCAGAACATAACGTCGCCCGCCGGGCTGGTACCCGACACAGTTAGCGCTCCAACCGGCGTCCCCGCGGTATTTGGGCAACCCGTTACCATCACCGCGACGGTCACTGCGACCACTGGAGCCCTCCCGCCCACTCCGGGAACATTGACGTTTAACGACACCAGCAACGGCAATGCGCAGGTCGGGACGGCCCAGCCTGTTACTCAGGTTGGCGCTACCGCTACCGCGACTGCTTCCGTTACCGTGTCAAACCTGACAGGCGGCACGCACAACGTTACCGCGACTTACGCCAGCAGCAACGGAGCCTTCGTTTCGGGCCCGCCGTCGGCGGCCGGGACCGTTGGAATCCTCACCGCTCCGGCAACCTTCACGGTGACATCCGGCCCGCCGAACCAGCTTTCGTCCGGTGGGAGCTTGCTCGTCGGATCGAGTATAACCCTGATTGCGACCTACACGGGCGGCATCTCGCCGGCTCCGAGCGGGAATATTACGCTCACCACTGTTAACGGTACGGTGTGCGGGCCGGTTGCGCTGAGCACCGTGGGTTTAGTCACTTCCGCTACCTGCACCGGGACAGGGGGCTCCGCCGCCCTGCCCGCCGGTCCCGCGAGCGTGGGGCTGACCTTTGCCGATACGGATGGCAACTACACCCAGGGTACGATTACTCCGTTCAGCTTTACAGTCAATAAGGCCGGCACCACCACGCTCCTCGTGCCCACTCCCAATCCGGCCACGGTAGGCAACACCGTCACGCTGGTCGCCTCGGTTACCGTCACGCGCCCGACGATCGTGCCCACCGGAACTGTCACCTTCACCTTGGGTGGCAACGCGCCTCTCGCGAACACCTGTACGGCGCCGATAAGCCTTGTTACCAATCCCGGCCCCCCCGTCACCTATACGGCGACATGTTCGTTCGAGCTTGCCGGCCCTGGCGGCCTTCCTCCCCTCGGCGTTCCTATTGCGTACACCGCCAACTATAACGGCGATGCCAACACGTTGACCAGCACCGGCTCCAACTCGCTAACGTCGATCCGCGCCGCTACCACTACCACACTGGCGGCCACGCCGAATCCGGCGATCTTGGGCCAGACGGTGACGTTGACGGCGACGGTCGCTTCCAGCGCAGTTGGCGTGCAGCCGACAGGAACTTACGCGTTCACGCTGGGCGGCAACGTTCCCCCCACTTCCACTTGCGGAAGTCCGGCGGCAATCAATCCGGTGACGGGCGTTGCCACCTGCACGTTCGAGCTCGCCGGTCCTGGGGGAGCCTCGATTACCTATAGCGCCACATACTCGGGCGACGCCAGTTTCCTGACCAGCACTAACACGACTTCGCTGACCGCGACCAAAGACGCTACGACTACAACCCTGGTGGCCACGCCAAATCCGGCGGCGGTAGGCCAGACGGTGACGTTGACGGCGACGGTCGCTTCCAGCGCAGTTGGCGTGAACCCAACAGGCACGTACACGTTTACGCTGGGCGGCACGGTTCCCCCCACGTCCACTTGCGGAGCTCCAATCAACGTGGTGGCGGGCGTTGCCACCTGCACGTTTGAGCTCGCCGGTCCTTCGGGCCAGCTTAGCTACACCGCCACATATTCGGGCGACACTAACTTTCTGACCAGCACCAACACCACTTCGCTGACCGTTAACAGAGCCGCTACGACTACCACACTGGTGGCCACGCCGAATCCGGCGACGGTGGGTCAGACGGTGACGCTGACGGCGACGGTCGCTTCCACCGTAGCTGGCGAAAACCCGACGGGAACATACACGTTCACGCTGGGCGGCACGGCTCCCCCCATGACCACCTGCATAATTCCGGCGGCAATCAACCCAACGACGGGTGTTGCCGCCTGCACGTTCCAGCTCGCCGGTCCCGCTGGCTCGATTACCTACACCGCCACCTATTCGGGCGACGCCGATTTCCAGACCAGCGCCAACACGACTTCGCTGACCGTGAACAAAACCGCTACCGCTACCGCGCTGGCGGCCACGCCGAATCCGGCGACAGTGGGCCAGACGGTAACCTTGACAGCGACAGTTAGTTCTACTGTCACCGGCATAAGCCCGACCGGAACGTATAGCTTCACGCTCGGCGGAAACACTGCCGGCGTTGGCAGTTGCGGAACTCCGCAGAGTATCAACCCGGCGACGGGCATCGCTGCTTGCTCTTTCGAATTTGCCGGTCCCGCGGGCTCGATTACTTACTCCGCGACATATTCGGGCGACGCTAACTTCCTGACCAGCACCAACACGACTTCACTCACCGCGAACAAAGCCGTCACCGTTACTACGCTTGTGGCTACGCCAAATCCCGCTCCATTAGGGACTATAGTTACGCTGACGGCGACGGTAAGCGAGAGCCCGGCGGGAAGTCCGGTTTCACTGGCTACCGCTTTCTCGGGAAGCTTTACCTTCGGCTTGAGTGGCGGGCTGTTGAGTGGCACAATAGCGGGTTCCTCTACTACATCATGCGGCTCGCCGGTGCCGGTAAATGCCGTGGGAGTCGCGACTTGCAGCTTTGAGATCTACTCGGCGGCCAATGCCAACTACGCATTCACCGCCACCTATTCCAGCACCGACCCGAGTTTCCAGAGCAGCGTGGGTTCCACATCGCTGGCCACGCTAAAGGCCCCAACCGGCCAGATCGCCTTTACTTTGTTTCCCACGGCCCCAGTAGCCGGGCAGCCGCTGGCCCTTACCGTGACTGTCCTCGCGAGCGGGTCGCCCACGCTGTTGCCTACGCCAACCGGTAGCGTGACCATCACGGGCAGCGGCGTCAATGTCACCGTTGCGCTGACTAATGGCGTAGCGACGGTGACTACCGGAACCGGCGCCGCTAACCTGCCAACGCTGTTCGCCGGGCCTTATAGTCTGGTCGTAACCTACAACGGCGATTCCAACTATCTCGCCGGCGCGGCGATTCCGCTATCTCCGCCTCTCGTTATAGGTAAGGCCAACGCCGCGCTTTCGCTTACGAGTGCGAATAACACTACCGTAGTTACCGTCACGGCAGTCTCTCCGGCGACCGGAACGCCTACCGGCCTGGTTACCATCTATTCCGGTACGACGGCGACTGGAACGCCCGTGGCCACCGGGTCGTTGATTAACGGCGTGTTCTCGGTGACGCTCCCCCCGGGGACGTATACGGCTACTTATGGCGGGGATAACAATTTCAACGCCATCAGCGGGTCGGGGGTGACGGTAACGCCGCCTCCACACCCGTCTACTACCACCACCATAACTGCCAGCGTAAACCCGCCGGCTGCCAATCAGCCCGTTGTCCTGACCGCCAACGTGATCGGAACCGGCGGCAGCGGCTCGCCCACCGGGACGGTAACCTTCACCGATAACGGCACAGCGATTGGAACAGCCCCCCTGTCGGGCGGCGCGGCCAGCATCACCGTCACGCTACCCTCCGGATCGAATACTATCGTGGCGACTTATAGCGGCGATGCGTCGTACAGCGGCTCCTCGGGCAGCTACGGGCTGACGGTGAACAGGCCGGCTTCCACGTTCACTTTCAGCTCTAACCTCAGCGCGGCGGTATATGGCCAATCGGTTACGCTGACGGTGAAAATCGCGCAGAGTGGGACCGCGGTCCCCACCGGCACGGTTCAGTTCTACGACAACGGCGCCCCCGTCGGCGGCGCAGTCGCGCTGGCTGCCGGTACGGCGACTCTGACGCTGTCGAACCTGCCGCCGGGAGCGAATAACTTCACCGTGGTCTATTCGGGCGACGCGAACTACGGTTCGTTCTCGGGCAACGGAGGTTCTGTCACGGTCAATATGGCGCAGATATTGGCCACGCTGAGCGCCAACACGAACAACGGCCTGGAAACACTGACCGCAACCGTGGCGGTGATAGCGCCGGGAAGCGGAACGCCCACCGGGACGGTTAAGTTCATCGATACGGTAACCGGCCAGGTGGTTGGCACGGCGACTCTCGCCGGAGGCATGGCAACCATCACCATTCCGGTAACTACGGATCCGATCATGGCCGTATACTCGGGCGACGGCAACTTCACCACCAGCGGCACGACCAACGTCTCCGCGATCGCGGTGGTGAACTCGGCGTCGTACGTGATCGATTTCGCGCAGGACGAGATCGTTACGGTATTCGGATCCGCATTGACGACGCAGACGGTAACGGCCACCTTGCCGTTGCAAACCGCGCTGGGCGGAGTCGGCGTCATGGTTACGGACAGCGCGGGTACGGCGCGGCCGGCAGTGCTCTTCTATGTGTCGGCAACGCAGATATCGTTCATGATTCCGCCGGGCACGGCCAACGGAACGGCCACCGTAACCGTTACCACGGCGAGCGGGACGGCTTCGGCTACCATCACAGTGACGAATTCCGCGCCCGGCCTGTTCACGGCCAACGCCAGCGGAGCCGGTCCGCTGGCGGCCCAGGTGGTTTCGGTTACGCCGGGCGGTGCGCAGACCTACACGAACACGGCCACGCTGAACGGCCAGACTTTCGTCAACGCGCCCATCGGCCTGACGCCGGCCGGCAACACGTTCTACCTGCTGCTCTACGGCACCGGCATCCGGTTCGGCGCGGTGATTACGGTAACCATAAACGGCACGACCTATACGCCGGCCTATGCCGGAGCGCAGGGAACCTACGCCGGTCTGGACCAGATCAACATACTGTTACCGGCTAGCCTGGCGGGAACCGGCACGGTGAGCGTGACGGTCACTGTGGACGGACAGGTTTCGAATGCGGGAACGATCGCGTTCCAGTAGTTAGTTAGTGGGCGGGCCCATGGCCTGCCTCATCCCGAGCCGCTCCGAGCGCTCGGGCTTCGGGCGTCAATCCGTGATTGAGACTCGCTGGTTTCACCGGGACCGGCCCGCAGGGCGCCTTCCGGCAGGCCACGGTCTCGCCCCACACGGTGCGCCTTAAGACAGACCGCGGCTTCGCCCCACGTGGCGCCTTCCGGCCGGCCATGGGCCCACCCCGCTCCGCGGCTGATAGCATAGAAGCATGCGTAGCACTCTAGCCGTCCTCCTTGCTTGCTCCACTATCTTTGTCGCCGAAGCCCAAAACGTTGTCCGCCCAAAGGATGTCCGCGATGCGGCCAAAGCCGGCCCCAGCGCTATCCCCAAGCTTGCCGAGTATCTGAAAAACCCGGACCGGGAAGTGCGCCTGGAAGCCGTGAAGCAGATCGGCGAAATCGGCACCGTGCGGAGTCTCGATCCGCTGATTTCCGCCACCCGCGATAGCGACTCCGAAGTCCAGATCCGGGCGACTGACGGCTTGGTCAACTTCTATCTGCCGGGCTACCTGAAGACGGGCTTTGCCGGATCCATCCGCCGCGTGGGCACCGATCTCAAAGGCAAATTCACCGACACCAACGATCAGGTGATCGACCGCTATGTCACGGTCCGCCCGGAGGTGGTCGCCGCGCTGGGCGCCCAGGTGGGCAGTGGAGGAACCATGGACATGCGCGCGAACGCCGCGCGGGCCGTTGGCGTTCTGCGCGGCCGCGCGGCGGTCCCCCAACTGGTGGATGCCGCCCATTCCAAGAACTCCGCGCTGATTTACGAATCGCTGGTGGCCCTCGAAAAGATTCGCGATGAATCGGCTGGGCCTCGCATCGCGTTTCTGCTGCACGATCCCGATCCGAAGGTGCAGACGACGGCGATGGAAACCGTCGGCCTGCTGCAGGACAAGCAGGCGCTGCCCGACCTGATCGAGGTTTTCAACCGGACGCGCGACGTCAAGGTGAAACGCGCCGCGCTGGAGGCGATCGCCATGCTGCCGGCGGAATCGAGCCGCGCCATCTACGTGCAGTACGTGAGCGACAAGGACGAGAAGATGCGCGCCGCGGCCGCCGAGGGTTTTGCGCGCCTCGCGAACCCCGTGGATCTGCCAACCGTGCAGAAAGCCTGGGACGAGGAAGGGAAGACGTCGCCGCGCCTTTCGCTGGCGTTCGCGCTGGTAGCTCTCGGCAAGACCGAGCTGAGCCAGTTCAGCCCGTTGCAATTCCTGATCGACAATCTCAATTCGTCGGCGTTCAACGGCATCGCGCATCCCTTCCTGGTGGAATTGGCGAGAAATCCGCAGGTGCGGAGCGCGCTATACGGACCCTTGGCGAGCGGCACAAAGGACGAAAAGATCGGCGTGTCGCGGGTGCTGGCAGTGAGCGGCGACGCCGAAAGCGTCGCGCAGCTGCAGAAGCTGAGCAACGATCCGGATGCAGACGTAGCTCAAGCTGCGCTGACCGCGGTGAGGAATCTGCAGGCGAGAATGTAGAGCCGCTGTGGGACTGGCCTCCTGGCCTGTCCCCGGCCATTGCTTACTTCGCTTTCTTCTGCTTCTGTTGGCCGACGCGCACTTTGAAGTGCGCCGATTTGGCTTCCTGGAAGGCTTTGTGATCGTGACGCGACACAGCGTCCTTCAGGTAGCTATCGACGTCGGCATTGGTGGGCAGAACCGCCATCAAAGTGTAACTATCGTTGCAGGTCGGGCAAAAGGGCCGGAACCGCTTCACATTCGGAATTCCCATAACTTTTCCAGTCTAACAGATTACCGTGGGGCAGGCCCATGGCCTGCCAACGGCCAGGCCTATGGCCGGCCACAGCAAGCCACACGCCACCCGCAGCGAGCCACATGCCCGCCCACAGCGAGCCACATGCCCGCCCACAGCGAGCCACATGCCCGCCCGCAGGGAGCCACATGCCCGCGCACACAGACCACACGCCCGCCGCCATGGACCTGCATAGAATCGACATGGCCAGCCATGGGCCCGCGCCACTTGGCGTTATGCTTGGCATTTGCCCATGCCACAGCCGAGCCCGCGCTCCCGAACCGCCGCCGTGGTGCTTGCCGGGTTCTGCGCCTTCCTCACGATTTACGCTCCGCAGCCCCTGTTGCCCCTGCTCGCGCGCGAATTCCAGACCTCGGCCGCCGCCATCAGCCTGGTGATGACCGCCACTACCACGGGCGTGATGATGGCGGCGCCGTTTATCGGACTGGTTGCCGACCGCTTCGGCCGTAAGCGCGTGATCGTTCCCGCATCGTTTCTGATGGCGCTGCCGGCCACCCTGGCCGCGACCTCCACGGGGCTCCATTCACTGCTGTTCTGGCGTTTCTGGCAAGGCATTTTCACGCCGGGAATCGCAGCGGTGACCGTCGCCTATATCAACGAAGAGTGGGAAACCGGCGCCGGCGCGGCCATGTCCGCCTATGTTACGGGAACAGTGCTGGGCGGCTTCAGCGGCAGGATGATCGCGGCGCTGGTGGCCTCGCATGCTTCGTGGCGATGGTCGTTCGTTACGCTGGGGCTGCTCAACGCCGCGGGCGCCGCGGTCATGTGGGCATGGCTGCCGGCCGACCGTCACTTTCATCGCGGCCGATTCTCGCCCGCCGCGGCGGCGCAGGATATGCTGCGGCATCTCCGCAACCCGCGTCTGCTGGCCGCCTGTGCGGTGGGGTTCTGCGTGCTCTTCACGCTGATCGCCACGTTCACTTACGTCAATTTCTATCTGGCTGCGCCGCCGTTCCGGCTGGGCACGCAGGCGCTCGGTCTGCTGTTCACGGTGTATCTGGTGGGAGTCGTAGTGACGCCGTTCGCGGGCCGCTCGATCGACCGCGTGGGGCACCGTTTCGCGCTGGCTGCCTCGTTTGCCGCGGGAATCGCCGGCATCCTGTTGACGCTGATAGAGAGCCTGCCGGTGGTGATTCTGGGGCTGGCGATTCTCTCCACCGGTGTGTTCATAACGCAGGCCGCCACATCGAGCTACATCGGCGTGGCGGCGCGCGATGCGCGGGCGTCCGCGGTGGGCCTGTACACGGTGTTTTACTACGCGGGGGGCACGCTGGGCTCGGCGCTGCCGGGCTGGTTCTGGAACCGCGGCGGATGGCCGGCGTGCGTGGCGCTCATTGTGACGGTGCAGGCGTCGACCATTGTAGTGGCGGTGCGGCGCTGGCGGCCGGCCTAAAACACCAGCCCCTCGATCAGCTTATCCAGCTCCGCGCTCAGAGCCGTTTTCTTCTTCTGCATCTCCGCCTGACGGTCGCGCAAGGCTGCAAGCTGCTGCTCGTGCATATCCAACTGGCGGGCGTAGTTCTGCACCTGCTGTTGCTGGCCACTGACGTTGTTCAGGCTCTCGATGTTGCGGCGGATGCGGTCTTCGTCGGACGTCAGGCTAGTGACTTGAGCGGCGGCATCCTGCAATGCGCGGTCGTTCTCGGCGATCTGGGTCTTCTTGTCGGCGATGGCTTGTAACTGCCTCTTGCCAGCGTCGCTGAGCGCCACATTCTCGATGTAGGTTAGCAGCGTGTCGGGCGTCATGTTCGAGACCGAGTAGGACTGGGAATATATGCGCTCTTCGGAGACCGGAAACGTCTGCGTGGAATCCGCTGCCAGGGTAATCTCAAAGCGGTACGCTGTGCCGGTCTTCTCAGCCGGCTTCTGGTTCAGCAGGGTATAGTCCGGACGCAGCGGATGCTCGATGATCAGCGTCTTTGCCTTGTGATCCACGTTGCGCACCGTGTAGGTGCGCGTTTCCTCCACGGAACCTTTGGTGTTGAGCATGCCACGGCTCAGATGAATCGTATGAATCACTGCCGGCTTGCCGCCGAATGTCTCAGTGACGCGCGTGCCCAGATCGACGGCGTAGCTGATGAGGCGTTTGTCGCCTTGCTTGAGGGTTTCCATCAGTGCTTCACCGCCGTAGGCGCCGCCATCGTACACCGTGATGGGGCCGCCGTCGAGCGTCTTGCCAGTACTGTTGGTGAGTTCGGCGGCATTGGTGGGATGCTCGGAGCCGGTATGCGAATAGATCAGCAGCTTGCGCGCATCGATGGCTTGCTGCAGGAAAGGCAGCATGGCCGATTCGTCCTTGCGGATAGTGACGGGCTGAGACATGCGGTATTCGAAGAGCTCGCCAAGCTCGCCGGATGTGGCGGCGTCGGCGGCGATGGAACTTGGGCCCATCTGTTGCATCATCGAAGGGCCCGCGATGGCTACCGTCAGGTCGTTACTATCTCTTAAAAAAGCGGCCCCAGCGCCACCCCTCCCGCCGGCACGCGCTGCGGGCGCCTGCGACTTCTTGGCGTCTGTCTCAAACCCTCCCGCATGCAGCACCGGCGCCGCCGCCTGGTCGTCGGGCAAATCCACTTCCGGCCGCTGTACATACTTCGGCGGGTAAAGCTGGCTGATGAACGAAATCGGCCGCCCCGAAACCAGCGAAAGCTGCACCTTGTTCCAATCTTCGCCGGTGGTATTGTCGATGATCGCCCAGCCTTCCAGCATCGGCTCGCCCGCCGCCGTCAGGATCAGCCGGTAACTCGCCTTCCACACCGGCGTGGGAATCATGTAACTGGCCGTCACGTCGCGCTGTTTGGCGTCGGTGGAATCCACATACACGCTGCGCTTCTCCTTCGACCGCGCGGCCGCCAGCGCTTCGAAATACTCCTTAAACTCGCGCTGCAAATCCGCGTCGGTGAATCGCACGCCAGTGGCGGCGCCCAAATCAACGGTCCGCATCTCGCCGTTATCGAGCAGCAGCGTGAGTTGCTCGCGCTCGGGCGCTTTGTCGCTGGCCGGCTGCAAACGGCCGTTGATAATCACTCCGGCCACGGTCTCGCCGCCGAACTTCAGCTCCACGCGCGCGCCCTTCAACTGATCGAGCGTGCCGCTCAATGGCTGCTTATCGCCAATCTGAAAGGGAAATTCGCTCAGCTTGTGGCTCAGCGGGTCCATGGAATCGTAGCGCAGCCCGGAAATCTTCCCGCCGCCGCGCTCCTGAATCGTCAGCGACTTCAGCACGTCGTTCATGTCGGAAGCGTTAAACTCCAGGCGCGCCGATTCGCCCGGGCCTAACGACCCTTCGCGTTCGAAGAAGCCCACGCCGTGCTTGTATAAGATCACCGTCCGCACGGGCAGTTCGGCCGGGAAGGCCGGTTGCGGCAGCGCCAGCGCCGCGCAGAGAAGAATCGATTCCAGGCAATGTTTCAGAAATCCTCCTTGGCTTATTAACTTATTCGCCCATCGCTTTAATGATGACGCGTTTGGGGCGCTGTCCGTCGAACTCGGCATAATAGACCTGCTGCCAGGGGCCGAAATCGAGCTTGCCTTTGGTCACCGGCACGATCACCTCGTGATGCACCAGCAGGCTCTTCAAGTGCGAATCCCCATTGGTTTCGCCGGTGCGGTGGTGCCGGTAATCCGCGCGAAACGGCGCCAGCTTTTCCAGCCATTCGTCGATATCGGCCAGCAACCCATCCTCCGCGTCGTTAACCCACACGCCCGCGGTTATATGCATGGCGGATACCAAAATCATGCCCTCCTGGATGGCGCTCTTGCGGAGCACGGCTTCCACCCGGTCGGTAATGTTGACATATTCTCTATGCTTTTGCGTCTTAAATGTGAGGTATTCTGTAAAGAATCTCATACGGCGATCATAGCGCCGCCTCGGTTATGGAGAACACCGCTTCGCGCATCCTCCTGGTGGATGATGAGCCCGCGCTGCTGAAAATGGTCAGCGCCTATCTGGGCCGTCTCGGCTACGCCGTGACCACTGCGAACACCACCGATAAGGCTTGGGCTGAAATGGAAGCATCGCCCGCGAGCATCTCCGTGGCGGTGCTTGACGCCACTATGCAAGGACTTTCCATGACCGAGCTGGCCACCAGAATGTTGAAAGCCAACGCCTCTTTGCGCGTCTTGACCGCAAGCGGATACCCGGTGGATATTACCGCGCTCGAGGCGGCCGCTCCGGGGCGCGTGGAATTCCTGCACAAGCCGTTCACGCCGGAGATGCTGGCGGCGGCGATACGGAGGATGCTTGCCGCGCAAGAAGAAAGCCTTTAGCGCCGCCAGGGAGGTGAGGGCCATCGCGCGCGAGCGGGTGGGTCCGGTGCCCGCCGCGAAGACCATGGAGCCGAAGACGTCGCGGAAGAAACCGAAGCATAAGAAACCGCCGGAAGAGGAGTAGGACAGACCATCGCCTTNNTTCCGCCCGCGAAACTTCATGAATAAATCGGGAACAGAGGGCGAACAGAAGGCGGGGTTTTTCGCCCCTGTCGTTTTGTCCCTCGCAATCGCACAGCCGCTTGACAGACGACGATCGTCTGTCCCACCTTTGAGTTGAACCGACTTCAACAGACTTCAACAGGAATCTTGGCAGGTTACTCTTGCCGTAGCGCCGCCATAGGATCGAGTCTCGACGCTCTCCGCGCCGGCAAGTACGCCGCACTCAGCGCTACCGCGACCAGCAGCCCGGCCGCCAACGCCAGCGTGAGCGGATCTTGCGGAGCCACGCCATAGAGCCGGCTGGCGATCAAGCGCGAAGCCACATAGGCCAAGACCCCGCCCAGCGCCAGCCCGGCGATGACGAGCCCGATAGTCTCGCCGAGTATCATCGCGATGACACGGCCAGGCTGGGCGCCCAGGGCGATGCGGACCGCGATTTCGCCCTTGCGGCGCGCGATGCCATAAGAGAGCACGCCGTATAAGCCGATGGCGGCGAGCGTGAGCGCGACGCACCCGAACGCTACGGCGAGTTGCTCCGTGGTGCGGTCCTGCGCCGTCAAGGGGGCCATCCGCTCTTCAATCGACCGTGCGGATTCGATGGACAGCGCGGGGTTCACGCTCTCGATCCGCTTCCGCACGGCGGCCATCACCGGCGCGGTTTCCATAGCCGTGCGAATCAGAAAGAAGGGATTGCTCACGGAGGCCGGGGATTGCCCGGCGGCCACGAAGTAGCGCGGCTGGACGTCGCCCCGCAATCCCTGGGTGCGCGCGTTCCTGGCGACGCCCACCACCTGGTATGCCGTCCGCTTATCTTCGTCAACCGATGTAATGCGCATTCCGATGGGGTTCCGCCCGTCGAAGAACCGCTTGGCGAAGGCCTCGTTGATCACGCAGACCTTGGGAGCGCCGGCATGATCGCCCTCCAGAATCTCGCGTCCCAGAGCGATGGGGACGCCTAACGCCGAGAAGTAGCCGGGGCCCACCACATCCAACGCAGAGCCGCGGTCATTGTCTCCCTTCGCCGAGTAGCCCTCCACTTCAATGGTGTCCGACGACTCCCCGCCGCTGAATACGCCGAGCTGCGAAAAACTCGCCGCTCGCACGCCGGGGATCTGCTGGAGCTGTGCGCGTAGCTCGCCCAGCAAGCCGTTGCGGCGCGCGGTGTCGGCGGCCGCCTCGCGCAAATCGACCCGCACCAGCAGCAGACGATCAGCGGGAAAGCCCAGGTCCGCGCGTTGCAGGTTGTAGACAGTCCGCGCCAACAAGCCGGCGCCAACCAGCAGGGGTAAGGAGAGCGCCAGTTGCAGGCTCACCAGGAAATCGGCCGAGCGCATCCGCCCCAATGATCCGCCGCGGCCCTGTTCCTTGAGGGTCGCTCCGGCGTCGTTCTTCGTGACCTGCCAGGCCGGAAGAACACCGGACAACAGCGCCGCGGCGAGTGTCACGGCCAGGGCGAAGGCCAACACCAGCGGGTCCAGCGCGAAGCTCATATGGAACTTGGGGTCCGATTCCGCCATCATCCGCACCAGTGCGCCGTGAAGTAACCAGGCCGCGGCGAGGCCGGCCATGCCTCCCAGGACGGCCAGCGCCAGACTTTCCGTGACCATCTGGCGGATCAGGCGGCCGCGGCTCGCGCCGAGCGACAAGCGCAAGGCGATTTCGGGTCTGCGCGCGGCGCCACGCGCCAGGAGGAGGTTGGCCAGATTCGCGCACGCGATCAGCAGCAACACTCCCACCGCCGCCAGCAGCGCGGTGAGCGAATGGGAGAATGCATGGCGGGTCTCCGACGCTCCACGCGCGCCCGGCTGGATCCGGAGATGCTGATCCAGAAACTCGCGCCGGCGGTCTCCCGACGCAGCGGCGCCATAGAACGATTCCAAGCCAGCCTGAAAGACCGCGTTGGCCTGGGCTTCGGCTTGAGCCTGCGTCACTCCCGGTTTCAGTCTTCCGAACACATTCAGCCACATCGCTTTGACGGGAGGCGTATCGTGCAGCCAGTCCCGGCCCGGAATCACGCGGGGCTGCATTCGCATGGAGATCCAAAGGTCCGGCTGCTGCCCGCTGGTTTCGCCGATAAAGCCAGGCTCCGCGACGCCGATAATCGTTAGCGCAGCTTTGCGCATGGTGAGCGTCTTACCCAGCACGTCGGCACGGCCGCCGAAGCGTCGCTGCCAGTAGTTGTAACTGATGACTGCGTAGGGCGTCTCGGTGCGGTCTTCGGCGGTCGTGAATACCCGGCCGATCGCGGAGCCAACGCCAAGCGCCTGAAAGAATCCACCGGATACCAAGCGCCCGCTGGCCGCTTCCCATCCGCCGCCCTCCGTGCGGAGCTGCCAGTTATCGAGGCTGCTTTGCGATGCCATCAACGCCGAAAAGCTATCGGCGCGATCCCGCAATTGCTCGAATTCGCCGTAGGTGAGCCAGCTCCGCGGGCCGTCGGTGCGGTCCCACCGGCCGGTCCACATACCCGCGTCGTCGGGATTGGAAAGCATCACCAGTTGCTCGGGTTTGTGAACGGCAGGCAGGGAGGAGTGCAGCACGCCGTTCCACAGTGTGAAGATGGCGGTGTTGGCGCCGATGCCAAGAGCCAGCGACAGAATGGCGACGGCGGTGAAGCTGGGGCTCGCAGACATGATGCGCAGAGCGTAGCGCAGGTCTTGGAGAATCACGTGACAATGCTCCTTTGGGGCGATGGTCAGTGCGTCCAGTGTGGCGTGAACCCACAACGCGGCTTGTTCGGCCCGGCCGCCCGTTCGCCGGGCTTCGCCCAGTTGCTCGGCGAACATGAGCAGCATCTGGTTGCCGTACTCGTTCCGGAAAGCCGCCGGATAACAGTGCAGCAACGCTCTGTAGATCACCGGCGCGCGCATCATGCGGCGCATCACACGGCGCATCACACACCCGGCACGAGCCCTGTGGCTCGCGCTTGTTGCACCAGGGCCGTTAGCCGCTCCACTTCGGCCGCCGCCGCGCGCTTTCCGAAACGCGTGAGCCGGTAGTAGCGCCGGCGCTCGTCGGAGCTCGACGGGTCCGGACTTTCCGCCAGCTCTTCGATCAGGCCTTGCTCGAGCATCCGGCGGATGGAGCTATAGAGCGTTCCGGCGCTCAACTGAACCTTACCTTCGGTTCTGGCTGCGACATCCTGCATGATGGAGTAGCCGTGACGGTCGCGGTCGGCGAGCGCAATCAGTATGTGGAAGACCGCCGCCGGCAGCGGCAGCAGCGAATCCGGATTTGCATCGCGCATAGCGAACTATATTCGATACGAATATACCGTCATCAAGTATACTTGTCAAGGGTAGAGGTAAGGCCCGGTAAGGCCCGCCAGCGAAGGGGGATGTACAAGGGGGGGCAGCGAAGCGTTTTGAAACCCGCCCGATTGAGTTTGGAACCGAGCCCATTCATATGCGGCGACAAGCTCATGATTCAAGATCGGCTTGAGGGCGCCTTCTCGATACCATCGAACTACGAGTCCTGAACCCTTCAACGCTCAATCAGGCGATCACGCGTTGCGAGGATGAGCTGCGGAAGCGTTTGGTCGAGATGGAGCGTCAGGGCTCAATTAAGACCGTGGACTCGTTGAAGCACGACCTGGGCGATTCGGAGGCGGCGGCAGGCGAAATTGATCGAGGCTATCGAAACTACAGAGGACGTCAGCATGCTGACGAACCGATTGCGGGATCTGAATAGCGAGATCAAGCGCATTCAAGAAGCCATCAACACGTACCGGCGTACCGGAGCATCAAGCTCGACGTCGCCGTAGGTGAGATTCCTTCGCAAACACTTTCGAACTTGGCTTGGGATATAATACTCCTCCGATGGGGGCGAACTTTGGCGAAATCTTCAGTGGGATGCTCGCACGCAGCACGGGGCCAACGGATGGGTTTACTTGCCGTCTGGAGATTCAAGTTCCGAATTTTGCGGGCTTGGGCGATACGGGCAACGTCTCGGCCTCGATTACCGGAGGCTCCGTGGAGTGGGCCTACCTGGCGGTGAGTGGAAAGGTCACGGGCGGGTCAATCGATTTCTTCCGTCCCCCGGCCAAACCCGGCGATCCTCAGTCGATCAATTACGTCTTCCGGTTTACCGCGGAAGGCGCGGAATACCTCTTTCAGGGCGAGAAGCGGTTGACCGCCGCTAGGTTCGATGCCGCGAAGGATCTTTCGACGGTGCAGGCCGCAATCGAGAACTCGATGGGTCCGGTGTCTTCAGGCGTGCTGAGTTGCCGGCTTGATGAGCTGCTGCCAGCTTACGAGGGTTTGCTGGCGGAAGGGCGGCACGCGGTTGCGGAGATCTCGCCCGTCCTGCAGCGCTTCCACGATTTCCTGAACCGCAAGCTGACTGCGATCTATCCCCATCTGCCGCCGATGCTGGTGGCGGGCAGCGAAATGCCGGACGGGCTGTGGCGGACGCTGGAGATTCTGGCCGAGGTACTGCTGCCGACGCCGCTGCCCGCAAACGGTCCGGCGATTGACGATGTGGTCCAAGGGATCGAGCGGTTTCTGGCGGCGGCTTCCGGAAAGCAAGTCCAGCAGATTCGCACGCTGCTGCAGGTAATCGGCATTTTTATTCCGATTCTTGAAATGGAAGTGGACAAGATCCGGGAGGATGTGGCCGCGGTTCTGGCCAACGAGAAGGATTCACTGATTCGTCAGGCGGTCAGCGGGATACATCAGATCGTGGCCTTCGCGTATTACGCGGACAAAAAGGCGGACTCACTCTTGGGCTATGCGCGGCCGGTCCACAAGCCGGGGCATCAGACGACGCTGACGGCATCGGCCGCGATTCCGAATCGCGTATTCGACGTGGTAATTGCGGGCACGGGTCCGGCGGGCGCATTACTTGCCGACCGCCTTTCGAGCAAAGGCAAGAGCGTGCTTCTGCTCGAAGCGGGGCCGTACATTGCCGAACGCGATATGACGACGGACGAACTCACTTCAATCGCCCGACTGTACAAGGGCTCGGGGCTGCAGTCGTCCATCAAGCCGTCCTCGATTACGGTGCTGCAAGGCGCCTGCGTGGGGGGCGGCGGCGTGGTCAACAACGGCATCTTCTTCCCCTTGCCGGCGGCGACGCTGAAGACCTGGCGCGATGCGGGGTTTCCGTTCGATAGCGATACGCTCGGCCAAGCGTATCGCGCGGTGGCGAACGATCTCAATATCGGCGACATCGAGAAGAAAGCGTTGCGCCTGAACCCCGCGGGTCCGTTCCTCGAATGGAAGTTGGGGAAATTGCAGAGCCCTCCGTTCGGACCGGCGCCGCCAGGGTTCTATCGCACGATGGTGAACCTTGAGACGCTGGTGGGCGATGGCGAGGCGACCGGCTGCCGAAGCACGGGTCTTTGCAACCTGGGCTGCGGGTCGGAGCGCAAGGTCAATAGCTTCCAATACTATTTGAAGAATGCTCTGGATGGCGCCCGCGACGCGGTTCTGGTATCGCAGGCTTCGGTGAAAAGAGCTGTCATGGGCAACGGCGGCACGGGGCACAGCGTAACGGCGCTCGAAGTACAGATGGCCGATGGCAGCACGGCGCTGGCGCGCGGAAGTTCATTCGTGCTGTGTTGCGGCCCGGTGGGCAGTTCCGGTGTTCTTCTGCGATCGGAAGATCTGCTGGCTGCCGCCGCGAGCGGTTTGCCGGTAGGACAGCGGTTCTGCGGCAACGTGGCGTCACCGGTATTTGCCACCGCTCCGAAAGATGTCAACGTACAGACGAGCGTCCAGATGTGCCATGTGTTTGTTCCCGAGGCAGGGGACGACGGATTCCTGATCGAGACCTGGTTTAGTCCGCCGGGCGGCCTGGCACTCGCGATG
The DNA here is from genome assembly GCA_003135055.1 of Bryobacterales bacterium. Classification (GTDB taxonomy): domain Bacteria; phylum Acidobacteriota; class Terriglobia; order Bryobacterales; family Bryobacteraceae; genus PALSA-243. Next base: position 44,239 of record PLDF01000490.1, read on the forward strand.
CCAGGCTACCTGGGCGCGCATGCTCAGCGCATGAGCCAGTACCGCCGATTGATCAGCTCGTCGCCAGTGATCGGGACGCAGCCGATCGGGACGATTACTCTGCAGGGCCAGAATACGGTGATCGACCTTCCGCTCGCTCCGGTGGATCTCGATCGTTTCCGCCGGGGCATGATTCTTCTGGTCACCGCCTTGATCGACGGCCAAACGGCGCCAGTGGTCGTGCGGCTCGGCAATGGCCGGGTGATCGCGACCATGGGTGACGTTAATGCGCTGGACGCGGAGATGGCGACGCTCACCCCGCGGGATCTGCATCTGCTCCCCTTGTCGACCGCGCATCCGCAGGGCGGCAACGCACTCAGCGACGATTCCGCTATCGGCGTGGCGGGCGCGGACTTCCGCGTTCGCGGCATCGAGAATCTGCGCGTGTGCGACGGTAGCGTGTTCCCAGGGGTGGCCGGGGTTAACCCGCAGTGGACGATCTTCGCGCTGGCGCACCTGTGCGCGGCGAGTATCGATTGAGGTAATGGTATGCCGTTAAATCTTATTGGTGGCGCGTTAAGGCGTCTGGCGACGGAAATCGCAGACGGCCGGGAGCGCACGATCGTGAGCGCGTTGGAAAGCTTGCAGGCGCATCCGCAAGACCAGGGCCTGTCGGACTCGGTGGCCCGGCTGCTGTCCCAGGACAGCAAGACGTTCATGAACACGGTGCTGACGCACTTTTCCGTGCCGGCGGCGGGAATGGGGGCGAATGGAAAGGCGGACCCGGATTCGTTCTCGTGCGGTATGGCGAAAAAGTGGCAGAACTACGTGGCCACCCAGACTGCGGAGCCTTTCGAGATCGCATGTCCGAAGACGCTGCCGGACCTGCAGGCAGTTCTGGCGAAAGCAAAGGCGCTGGGCTGTCCCGTGCGGGCCGCAGGATCGCACCACGCGTGGTCGGATGCGGCGCTTACGGACGGGATAGCGATCGAGACCCATGGCCTTCTTGAACCGATGGTGGCCGCGGACGCGACGCTGTTGAAGGAACCCGCCGATGCCGCGACGCTGATGCGAGTTTCGGGAGGCATGACGATCCAGGCTTTGAACACGGCCCTAAACCAGCGCGGACTGGCGCTGATCAACATGGGGGGGTTCGACGGGCAGACGCTGGCGGGCGTGATTTCGACTTCGACGCACGGGTCCGGATTGTCGCTGGGCGCGTTTCCGAGCTTTGTGGAAGCGCTGATTGTAATCGACGCCGATGGCCAAACGATGCAGATCGAGAAGGCCGGCGGAATTACGGATCGAGCGAAGTTCGCCGCGCAGGGCGGCGATGTCCAACTGACCCAAGACGATAAGATCTTCAACGCTTCGGTGGTTGGCGCCGGGTGCCTGGGGATCATTTATGCGGCGATTATTCGAGTGCGTGCGCAGTATTGGCTGAGCGAAACCCGAACGCTTTACAAATGGAGCAACCTGCGGGATCAGCTTCGCGAGGGCGCCGTCCTGCGCAACTATCGCCACGTGGAGGTGCTGATCAACCCACATGCGATCGATGGGGAGAATACCAGCCTGCTCACGCTTCGCCAGGAGGTCCCGCAGCCCGCCGTTCCAAGCCCTCCGATGCCTTTCCGCGACATGTTTGCGGCAAAGTTGGCGGGCATTCCGGGAGCCGGCGATGTTTTGGTGGCGCTGTTCCGGAGTTTTCCGGCGCTCTCGCCCCGGCTGGTTGAGGACGCGATTCAGGACTTGGCGGATCCTGACGAATTCGTGGCGCTGAGCTACACGATGCTCAACGTAGGCGCGGTCAACGGATTCCCCGCGGTCTGCAGTGAACTCGCCGTGGATCTAGGGCGGCAGGTGGATGCTGTGGAGGCAATCCTCGCCATGGCGGCGCAAGCGCGGGCGGAAGGAACCTATCAGAGTGGCGCGATAGCGCTTCGGTACGTAGCGGCTTCGCCCGGTTTCCTTTCGATGCAGCCGCGCGAGACCTGCACGATCGAACTGCCGATGTTAAGGGGCGTATTCGGCTCGGATTCGCTGCCGTGGCGATATGAGCAGGCTCTAACGGAGAACTTCGGTGCGCGGCCGCATTGGGGCCAGCAGAATTTCCTAACAGGCAGTCATGCGATGCTAGAGGCGATTTACGGGAAAGCCAACGTGTCTGATTGGATGGACGTGTTCCAACAGTTTAATCCTACAGGGCAGTTTTACAGCAGGTTTACGGATCGGGTGGGGTTTTCGAGCCATGCTCCCGAAGGGTAGCGGCATCGAGACCCAATAGGAGCGGGCCGCGGCTTGATGAACGTGCCGCCTCCGAACGAACTCAGCCCGCGAGCGCGACCATGGCGGCGATGAGGACCTTCGGGACGCCCAGACGGCGCACCCGGCTTGAACGATTTAGGAAGAGCGAAGTCAGCGGAGTTTGGCCGGCGACCGGTTCGTCCACGCATAATCGGAACTCGGCTGACTTCCCAGCCGGGAAGAGCGATAGATCGTCGGGTATGAAGCACACCAACAAGCCCAGACGAGCAAGCCAAGCCGAAAGGGGCGGGCGATCAGAACCAGAAGCGGACTGGCTGCCGGCTACGTCGAAGGCTTCCTGCACAAAGCCACCGGACGGTACTACGCAGTGCCCGGACAGAGCCGGTTCCCTCGATCCTGGTGATACGAAGAATATGGAACTGATCGCCATACTCGAATTCGCGGCCGACGAGTAGGGCTTCCCGATAGAGACGGCTGAGGGTTAGCCGCCGATATTAACGGGCCTATGCGCACCTATGCGCAGCCGGTCCTTCAAATTCGCCCAAAAGGTAGTACACTGCTGCTGTGATGAGATGACTGTTCCGCGCAGGCTGATGCTCTCGCCGGCGATCTAATTATGAGACCTGCCTGTATCTTCTCTCTGTTGCTTTGTCACGCCGCTGCGGGCTTGCGAGCCCAACAGAGCGATCCAGGTCAAGCTGTCCTAACGGTGCGCTCAACATTGGTGCAGGTACCTGCCCTCGTGAAGACCAAGGCAGGACAGGTGATGCTTAAACTCACGGCTGACGACTTCTTCCTCACCGACGACGGCGTTCCACAGGCTCTCACACTCGATCAGGGTACCGATTTGGAGCCGCTGGCGCTGGCCATCGTCGTTGAGACTGGCGGCGCGGGAGCAAATCACCTCGTTGATTACCAACAACTGGATGCGATCCTCGACGCGCTGGTCGGCGGCGTGGAACATCGGGTTGCGGTCATTGGCTTCGACAGTAAGCCGCATCCGCTGAGGCCTTTTGAGCCCGGCACGGCCCATGCCTCACAGCAATTGGCGAGCCTCCGCGAAGGCGATTCAGGGGGAGCCATTTTGGATGGTGTGGCGTTCGCCGTCGCGCAGTTACGGGCACAGCCCAACCGCTTTCGCCGTGCGATCCTGCTGCTCAGCGAAACGATAGACCATGGCAGCAAGACAACCCTCAGCGAAGCTCTGCGCCTCATCAGCGACACGAACACGACCATGTACAGCTTCGGCTTTTCCAGTACGCGCTCGGCAATCTCCCATGAGGCATCAAAATATGGCCAGGCGAGTGCGACGGCTTCCGGCATCGAGCTTAAGTCCGGCGAGCCGGGCCCCGCGCACGGCTGCTTCAGCCGCGATGGAGCCGATGCCGAATACGAAGGCCACTACGGCAAGCAGGTGCTCGACTGCATCAGCCAGCTTGCTCCGCCGCTTCGCCTGGCCACTATGGCTTTTCTTGCCGCACGCAATGCGCTACGGACCAATGCCGCGGAAGCAATCGCGCAGCTCACCGGAGGCGAGTTCTTTCACTTTCACGAGGACAAGGATCTGAAGGCAGGTCTCATCGCGGTATCGAACGATGTGCCGAACTATTATGTGCTGAGTTTCCGCCCGACTCCTCTTGCGCCCGGCTTGCACGCGCTGCATCTGGAGATCAAGGATCGTTCCCACTTGGTGATCAAGTCCCGAAGTGAGTATTGGATGGACAGCGATACTGCCCGCTAGAAGGGGCCAAGCGCAGTGGAGCCGCTATGGCGCGTCAAACAATATCGCGCCCATCGGCGTCAAACGTGTAAAGATAAATTCATCCAGCTTCTCCATGATTCAGCGCAGCTCACTCATGTTGGCCGCCGTCCTCGGCCCGATCTCCGCGTCCCTCGGGCATGACCAGGACAAACCGGCCCGGCTAACGTTCGACGTCATGTCGATTAAACCCTTCCAGCCAGGCGCAGAGGGCGGCGGCATCAGAGCGCTGCCCGGAGGCCAAGAGTATCGGGCGGTGGGCGCAAACGTTATGCTGATGATCGGCTTGATGTATAAGATCCCGGGGCGCCAGATCACCGGTGGGCCGGACTGGCTCAGCTCAGACCGCTGGGACATTGACGCCAAAGCCGATCGTCCCGGCTACAGCCTCGACGATCTGCACATCATGTTTCAAAACATGCTGGCGGACCGGTTCCAACTGAAATTCCACAAGGAGACGAAGGAAGGCCCGGTTTATGCAATGACAATCGACAAATCGGGGTTGAAAATGAAGGTCAACGAGAGCCCGGAGCCATTCAAGATTCCGATCAACGGAGGTCTGGACGGCCTCGTTGGCGCCAGGGTTCCCATGCAGTACCGCACTTGGTTTCTCGGGCAGCAACTCCAACAGGACGGACGCCCGGTGATCAACAAAACCGGCCTGGAGGGAAACTACGATTTCACGCTCTCCTACTTGCCCGAACTGCCGCCGAATGTGAACAGGGACGACCTGCCCCCCGCACTCCTCGATCGCCCGAATATCTTCCAGGCATTAAGGGAACAGCTTGGCCTCAGGCTGGAGCCGCAAAAGGGGCCGGTGGAATATTTCGTCATCGACAGCGCCGCGAAACCCGCGGCGAATTAGAAGCCGGCCGCGGCGGCAACCGCCATGATTCTGCGCCGTGGCGCCCCTGCGGACACCGGCGCACGGACGATGTGCGCTATCCGCAAGTTGGAAGAACCGGCAAGGTGTAAGAGAGCCGGCTGGATAGGGAACGATTGTTGCGATCTTGCCCGGCCAACTCCGAGCCGGCTCGGAGGACCGTTTCTCTGTCATCGTGTTGGAGGGGATTAATTACGGCGTAACGCTCAGATTCGGCGAAGGAGGACTGAGTCCCGATATGGTATCAGTCTCCTGCGATGCCGTTCGAAGCCCGATTGTGTTGCGATCGGACGCCCAATTGCCCACCTATTCTAACTTGCCTCTGAGCAGTAAACGCGTAGTTTCCGATAGGCGGCCGGATAAGTCGCCATCTCGTTGAAGTCGCAGCGGGACTCCGCTGTTCCGTCCGAATCACGCGCGACTCGGAGAGTGCACCCGCCGCGCCCGCACAGTTCGATCTCTGTTCAGATCGCCGACAAACCTCCCGGAGGGGGCCGTCGCCGGTCAGAAGCGCGTTTGAACGAAGCCGCAAGGCGGCGGACGCTTGCGCGTGGCAATATTTGGCAGGCAACTGCAATGCGACTGATCACCTACTCCGTAGCAACGCTGCCTCGTTGCGTAACACGAAGTAGATTGAATACCCACTTAAGCAATTGCCCTGCTAAATCCGGGCGGCTTCCTTCAAACGTTCTCGTTCCTGATCGGCGTCATGCCGCATTGCGCGCAATGCCGCACTCCGAATCGCAAGGAAAGCGGCAACTGCCGTTCGGGAGCCTCCATCGGCGGCTGAAGCCATGGAGGGGTCGGGAGGGCCATCTCGTGGGAAGCCCGGTATAAGATGTAGGACGTGAACCTTCCTGTGAACCCACCGGTGTTGCCGATGTTGGCAAAGCGAGTGGCTGAGCTTCCGGCCGAGGGCAAGTGGATCTTTGAACCGAAATGGGACGGCTTTCGTGCGCTGGTTTTCCGGGACGGCGACGAACTTGAAATCCAAAGCCGGGATGAAAAGCCGCTGAACCGCTATTTTCCTGAGATTGTGGAGGCGCTCGAGTCTCAATTACCGCCGCGCGCCGTGCTCGATGGGGAAATCGTGATTGCGCGCGGGAGCGTGCTCGATTTCGAGGCGCTTCAACTGCGGCTGCATCCGGCGGCATCGCGGGTCAAAACGCTAGCTAAGCAGACGCCGGCTTCGATCGTGTTCTTCGACTTGCTTTCGGGCGGTGAGCGGGATTTGCGGAATGAGCCCTTCGAATTACGACGGATGATGCTTGAGGACATCCTTCGGAACGCGACGCCACCGGTTTACATTACGCCCGCGACACAGGAACGGGCCACCGCCTTGGACTGGTTCCGGCGATTCGAAGGAGCTGGCCTCGATGGCGTGATGGCGAAGCCGGCTTCGGGAAACTACGAACCGGACAAGCGGGTGATGCTCAAAGTGAAGCACGAGCGGGAGTGCGATTGCGTAGTAGCGGGATTTCGCTGGTACAAGGGCGCGGAGAACGAAGCGGTCGGGTCGCTGCTGCTTGGGCTTCATGACAAAGCGGGTAAGCTGCAGCACGTGGGCGTGTGCGCGAGTTTCACAGCGGAGAAGAGAAGGGAACTGCTGCACCTTCTGGCGCCATATCGCACGAACGCACTCGACAGTCACCCATGGAAGGAGTGGGTTGGCCATCTGACGGCAGACGGAGAAACGGGAGGCCGCGTGCCGGGGGCACAGAGCCGCTGGAGCCGCGGCAAGGATCTTTCCTGGGAGCCGCTGAAAGCGGAGCTGGTGGTGGAAGTGGCGTACGAGCACATGCAGGGTTCGCGTTTCCGCCACATGGCGCATTTCCGCAGGTGGCGAACGGATAAGAGACCGCAAGACTGCACGTATGAACAGCTCGAAGTCGTGCCGCCGCATGAACTGGCTACGATTTTCGCAGCCGCGCGGTGAGCGGTAGAAGCAATACGGTTCACTTAAGCCGCATCCGAAGATCGCCTTTTCTCGATTTTGCACCGCGGTCGTTGGTGGTCAGAGGGCGAATCAGGCACTGCCCGGAAACTGCCAAGGCGACTGCCCCAACTTCCCAGATCGCGACTTAACCGGCCAAAAACTGCCCGTTTTGATGCCACGTTGTTGATGAGTTCCGGCGGCTCGCCGATGACTCTTTATCGCACCATATGTATCCCAACGCAAGGCAAACTCCAAGTGGACCGCCAGAGTTACTCAGCAACGGGCCGCACCCACTACAGTAAAATCAATTTCGAACGAAAAAAGAATGTGGATCCCTCCCGCGTCCCGAGGCCCCCGCCCTCGAACATTGGCCGGTATAAAAGGACTTCAGGCCAAGGATACCCAAATTCGAGCTTTGTACGGGTGGCGCGTGATCCGCCCGGGGCCAAATCAACGGCAGCCGCAATTCGGCAAGACGACGACTGTGTCAGGCATGATCTAAATCCCCTCTATGCCTCTGCAACCTGTATTTTATTTGTTCGGCGCCTGTACAATCCGATCAGCCAGTGGCACAAAAAGTTGCTTGCTTTTGAAGATACCAAATGGTATCTTTAATCGGAACGCTCTTCAAAACGAACCGCAACCGTCGACTATGAACGGTGCTGATCGTATTTGGCAGGGCAATTTCGAAGAACAACTTGTGAGGTGAATCATGACCGGTTTAGGATCGAGCGAGATGAAGACTGTCGTTGACTCAGAATTAGCAGTGGCCCACCTTGTTTTTAAGGTGGCTGACCTTAAGAGGAGTTGCGAATTCTACTCGAATCTCGGCATTCCTCCATTTGCCATTGACGGCAAGGTCGCACTTATTGAACTGCGTGGAGGCACTCATCTTCTATTGTTAGAAGTTGATCAGCTGGCTGGAGGAGACGTAGCGGAAAGTGTGACAGGACAATTCCATAAAAGATTTTCTGAGCAATTTGACCTCATGATTAAAGGCAAAGGCCTGAATGAATTGGAAAACTATCGGTTGGAGCTAATCAGTCNNGGAGAGATCCCTGATGAAACGTTTTTTGGCCATTATCTTTTTTGCATAAAGGACCCCGATGGGAACGGTATAACGATTTATACTAGCCACGCAATTTAGTGATCTGTTCGCCGGTTCCCTGCCACATGTGCTGGTGACGCTGCAAAGCCACGCGAAGGCCCGAGGCTATTTCGCCCCCGAGCGCTTTGCCGCGTGCATCGAGGAGACGGCTGTGCACGAACTAGCGATTAACCCGAACAGCCTCACCGGGCGTAATGATCGTTGAGGAGACTTTCGAAAATGA
>PLDF01000121.1 GCA_003135055.1 Bryobacterales bacterium
CACAGAGTTCAATTATACGGGGCGCTGCTTATTTTGAGGCAGGCAATCGTCGAGCGCAGATTGGTTTCGTGTGGCTTGAAAATCGACCGGAGAGCGGCATCGATTACTTCCATCGGAGTTCGGAAGCGAGCTGAATTGGGCCAGGGGTTCCGTTGGGCTTGCGGGTCAGCCGGGCGCAAGCGGCGGGCCGCCCGCCGTAGTGTGGCAGCGGAAGCGGGGGTTTGCGGAATTCCGCAGAACGAAGCTGAGGACGCGGAAGTGGGTTTGGATTGTTCGGGTTGTGGGGCGATGGCGGGCTCGATGGCGTGGTCGGCTCTCGGGTTGCGAGCTTGGCGGGCCATGGGCAAGCTTAGCCTAGGCGGGGGAAGTCTCACTTCTACGACATGGGCGTTTCCCGTCAAAGTGGCATAGTGACCGCCATATCGCGGCGGTCATCCAGTCGAGCGTTCAGCTCAAGCTGCCTCTAGTTCAGTTCTACAGACCTCTTCCCCCCGAAATGCCTTCAGAGACTAGTTTGTTTGTATCTCAGATTTCGGGAGCGGCGGAACTGCGCGGGCGGACATCCAAATTCGCGCTTGAACACGCGGTTGAACGCCGCTTCCGATGCATAGCCGACCTCGGCCGCGATCTCGCCGACGTTCGAATCGGAAGACACAAGCATTTCCGCAGCCAGCTTGAGCCGCCACCGTGCAAGATACGCCATGGGAGGCTCGCCCAGAAAGTGACGAAAGCGCTCAGCGAATCGCGTGCGCGAAACCCCGACTTGATGGGCGAGGGTCGCGATGGTCCAAGGGTGCGCCGGGTTCTTATGCAGCAGCGCGAGCGTTTCGCCGACCACGGGATCGCGTGCTCCTGCAAGCCATCCCTTCTGTTGATCCGGCAGGTCCTGGATGAAACGCCGCAGAGTCTCGACAAACAGAACTTCCGATAGCTTGGCAAGAACCGCATCGCTGCCTGTTCCCAGCCCTCCGGCTTCACGCACCGAGAACTGTATCGAATTCGCCAGCCATTGGCCCGCGGAATCGTTTGCGATATTGACCACGAACATCGAGGGCAGCCCCGCAAGTACGACTTCGCTCAAACTCGGATCGCAGGCCATATAGCCGCACACGAACTTCGTAAGTTCCCCTCCGCCGCCATAACGGGCGACTTTGAGTCCATTACTCAAATTCTTCGCGAAGATCTTCAGCGAATCGACCGGCTTGCCTTCGCCGCTTCCCAGGCTGTGGGCATCTCCGTGCGGGAAGATCACCACGTTGCCTGGCCCCAAATCGCGGCGGCTCCCGCCGGGCAATTGGGCATATGCGCGGCCATCGGTCAGGTAGTGGTAGATGATCACGTGACCCGCTCCGGGGCAGAGCAGCGGAGCAACCTGGCTCGATTGAGGCGACGCCACGCACCAGGGAGCGGAAAACTCCGCGTTGAAAAACAAGGCTCCTCTGAGCTTGACGATTCTCAGCACCTCGGAGAGGGCGTCCATGGCTCCAGGTTCGCTCGATTTGGGTGTTCTTGGCAAGAATGCGGGACGATCGAGCAAGTTTTAAGATCCGGTCCGCCGCATACTAATGCCAGGAGGTAAGACCCATGAGTGTTTTAGAGAGACAGACCGGACTGGACGAATTGAAGACCCGCTTGCGTGATACCTGGATGACCGGCGACTATGGCCGATTCAGCCGCTATATGGAACGCGACGCCGAGGCGTTCTACCGGCGCCTGCCCGTCAAGCCGGGCGCGCAGTTGCTCGATGTGGGCTGCGGAGCGGGGCAGCTATCGCTGATTGCGGCGAGAGCTGGAGCGCGTGTGACCGGGTGTGACATCGCGAGCAACTGGCTGGTCCAAGCCCGTCGAAGCGCGGCCGCGGAGGGGCTATCCGTCGTGTTCGAAGAAGGCGATGCGGAAGCCCTGCCTTACGGAAACGGCACGTTCGATGCGGTGGCCAGCCTGATCGGTGCGATGTTCGCGCCTCGTCCGGAACGGGTCGCAGCCGAGCTGACCCGCGTGTGCCGGCCCGGAGGGATCGTCGCAATGGCCAACTGGACGGGCCCCGGCTTCGTTGGGCAGATGTTTAAGGCCATCGCCAAACACATCGCGCCTTCGGGTATGCCGTCCCCAGTGTTATGGGGCGATGAGCCGACCGTCCGCGAACGGCTGGGGAGCGGGGTCGCGACTCTCGAATGCTCGAGCCACCTGTATGAATTGAGTTATCCGTTTTCGCCAGCGGATGTAGTTGAGTTTTTCCGCGCGAACTATGGGCCGATGACNNGCGGCTGCGCGGTCAGCATCGCTCACATGATTAGTCCCCGCGGATGGCAGGATCCCGGGCAAACCCCGGAATTCGACGAGTACACGGTGGTGCTGGGCGTGTCGAGACGCGGGGCGGGCCCGACTCACGAGGAAATCGCCGGCATCGATTTCAGGCTCGAACGCGCCTGACTGTTGAACTCTGCAAGCGCAAGCGTTCAGCCTGCTGCGCATGGGTATCGCCATAGTGTTCCGGTTTTCGAGCAGATCTTCGCCCGGCGCGGACACAATCTATTCCTGCATCTCTCTCGGTGGAACCCGCCGCTGTACTGGTCACCGGGCGTGTAGTCGCCATCTCGGACAAGTGCCGCCCGCACGCCAGACACGGCGCAGAACTCCGCGGCAACCTCTTCCAAGCGGATTTGCGGCCTGCCGCGCTTGAATCTGAGCAGCCAGCATCATCGGCCAGTGCAGAAGACACATCGGCAAGATGCGAAGATACAACCTTGTAGAGCGAATCAGGCTTACGCGACTGGCCCTATGTGACTATGTCTTTCGCCAAGTGCGGTTCAAGCGACTATCGAAGTAAAAAGGCTCGGGAGTGAAGAACCGAATCTTCGGGAAATCCGGATGACGTGGATTCAAGATGTAGTTGAACTCCCGGGGAATCACCGTCGAAGGCACTTCAAGGACAGCGCTTGTCAGGCCATTCGCCCAATCGGTGCCAATATCGCGTGTGTCATCCACTGGTTGCCGGGCATCCCAGTTCGGCGGCAGCGTTCCGATTGAGCGCGTCGTCACTGCGAGATCCTCGGGCAATTCGATTGGAGTGACGACATAGTCGCCGGCCAACTCATCGGCATTCGCGAGAACCTCAAGTGCGCAAAGCGCCCGGCTCGCCGCGGTATAGATGACCGGCGTACCTTTTCGATTCCAACGCCCACCGTACAGGCTTGCGCCCAATCCATCGTTCGCTGTATACCGCACACTCCCGAGCCGATAAACAACCATCTACCATACGCCGTGTTCGACTTGGCCGAGAGTGTCTTGCACCCGAGCTATGCCGTCCGGACTGTTTAGTAGCGAGATCGGCGTCCGATCACCCAGCGATCGAACAGGCGTTCTGAGCCAGCGCAGTGCCTTTTCGCGGGTCCCGAAAACTTCAATTGCCCTCGCCGTGACATCCACAATGGCATCGGATCCAAGGAACGCCTTGAGGACTCTACTCTCGCCAGTTGCCGGATTCGTGAACATGACCTCGGTGAAACCCTCGTCTGAAAGCAGATCCCGAATTTGCGCGATCTGGCTTGGGTCGCCGGCGTGCTTTTGCCCGGTGGAGGGCAAAGGCCCGCTTGCTGCGATCATCTCCCCAACCAGCCGCTTGATCTCTTCCTTGTCCTCACTCGTCAGCATTAGAACCTTTCGTTCCGATTATAGACTTTTTGATGCCGTTTCGATCTCGCGCGGCCTCCGGCC
>PLDF01000425.1 GCA_003135055.1 Bryobacterales bacterium
GGACCTTTGACCCCGGAATGGAATCCGCGCAAGCGGAGGTCATTCGGGTGAGGGAAAGGCCGTCACGAGCGAACGGTCCCGTTTTAGAGAGAAACAAAGGCTGCGGCGCGTCTGGAAGCGTTGAAGCGGAAGCCGGATAAACCGGTTGCCGGGGAGCTAAGAGGCGAAGCGCACGGCGCTCTGAAACGCGATGCTCAGTACCGTGCATGCCGGTGATGAGCTAAGCTGCGACTTGAATCACTTGGAACCTTTTTTATTGTCGGGCGGCCAATCCCAGTTGCGGCCGGCTCTTTTGTCTCGCCTGTCTCGCCCGAAAGCGCCAATTCCACCGCCGCCTTCAACCTTTCTCACTCACTCACTCACTCACGCACTTACTCACCGGACAATTGTGATATATTTCAATTCCGATGGCTCCGCGTCCAGTTCCGGATCCCCCTCAAGATAAGCCGCCCGGCGCTACGCGGAAACGCGCGATTACCCAGGCTATTGCCGTATCTTTCCTCCTGACCCTCTTCATCTCGCTTTACTTCCGCTTCAATCCGGTGGTTGACGTGTCGCCGTCTGCCACGGGGATTGCCCTTATCGCTTTCGTCACTTTTTTGTTGGCGTTCGGCGTGGACGCGTTGATTCGGGCGCTCCGGAGGAAACCGTGAGACGGATCATGCTCTGCTTGTTTTGCGCCGTGATTTTGTCCGCACAAAATCCGGCCGATGCCGAATGGGACGATATCCACTTCGAAACCGGGTCTTCTGTCCTCGTTGAAGGCTTCTCCATTCTCACGCGGCTGGCGCTGCTTCTCAAAGATCGTCCGGACAGCGAGGCGACCCTCACCGGTTATGCGGACCGCGAAGGAAGCCCGGCGTTAAACCAGAGACTATCCCTGGCCCGTGCGGCGGCCGTGAGGGACTTCCTTGTTCAAGAGGGCGCACGGCTGTCGCAGATCGTTGTCAAAGCACAGGGTGAAGACGATCCCGTTGCCGCCAACAATACCAAGGAGGGCCGCTTCCGGAACCGCCGTGTCACGATCAAGCTCAAGGGCCCACTCATCTTGGAGGGAGGCGTGAGCGATGTCGCCAGGACACTGAACGAACTCCTCGACTTTAACAAGAGGCAAGCCGATCTTGGCGCACAAACGAACCAGAAGCTCAACAAACTGGATGATCTGATGGCCGCAAACGCGAGGCTCGCATCGGAACTCGCCGAGCTTCAGAACAAGGTTGCCTCCTTGTCCACCCTCCAAGGCGCGCCTCCACCCATACCGTTGCAGGCTGCGGCCGGTCAGCCGATCAAACCACCGCCGGCCACAGCCCACGCTCCTGCAGCTTCCGGTTGGCAAGGCGGCTTCACCAAACGCGACTTGCTGATCGGGCCCGCTCCGGAAAGCAAGGGCTACGGTCTTTACAGCTATCTCTTGCTCCCCCGTCAGCCGGCGCCGGCCGAGATCGATCTAACCCAACGCTACCTTTCCACTCTGGATGCCTTTATCGCGCTCAACAGCATCGCCAGCCTCAAGGACGAACCCGCGCCGCCGCCACCCGCGAAAATCAACATCACTTATCTGCCCGTACTTCGCGCGCCAAGTAAGGTGGTCGCTGCAGATCTATTTCAGGATTATAACTACGGCTCCGCGCACGATAGCCTGCTGCCCCGTCTGCGCAACGCTCATCCCGCCGTGGATAGCAGTGACGGCCCCTTTATCGTTTCCGTCACTAGGCCGTTGCTCAGTCTGGATCAAGCACCCGCAAATCACCTGTTCTTCGATTTATCCGGCGTGCCGCCCAGGGTAGTCTCGCTCTACATCCGCGCATTCCTCACTCAGGCTGGCAAAGAGCGCTTCTGGGAGAAAAACAGGCAAGCGTGGCTGCTCGACTGTTACTCTATGATCGAGGTTGCGGGAGATGTCTTGAGCGACGCGGAGAAACCTTATACGAAGAAGGCGTTTCTGGCCACCATCTCCGGCTGGTTTGGCAGATAGCCCGGCCCTGATCGCGGTTATCGGCCCCGGGACTCCGCGCCCATCCGCCACATTCTGGCATAGTAAGGAAATGCGAAAACGCCTCTGTCTGTTCGCGGCCGTCGCCTTGCTGCCCGCCATGGCGCAGGAAGATTACCTCGCGCGTGCCCGCAAACTCGCCACCCAGTACATCGGCATCGATAGCCACATCGACACCATCCAGCGCGAACTGATCCTCAACGAAGACCTGGGCCAGCGTGCAGACCATGGCCATGCCGATCTGCCGCGCCTGCGCGAGGGCGGCGTGCGCGCTCCGTTCTTCGCGCTGTGGGTCCCCACTTACTATAAGGGCGCCGAGGCGGTCCGCCGCACGCTCGATCTGCGCGACGCCATCGAGCGCCTGCTCGACGCGCATCCCGATCGGATCGAGCTCGCCGTCAGCGCCGCCGATATCGAGCGCATTGCGCACGCCGGCAAGATCGCCGCTGTGTTGAGCGCCGAAGGCGGACATCAGATCGATAACGACCTGGCTGTGCTTCGCCACTACCGCCGCATGGGCGTGCTGTCGATGACGCTGACGCACTTCCGCAACAACGACTGGGCGGACTCCTCAACCGATAAGCCCGCTCACAACGGCCTCACCGATTTCGGCAAGCAGGTGGTGCGCGAGATGAACCGGATCGGCATGATCGTGGACGTATCCCATGTCTCCGACAAGACGTTCTACGATGCTCTGGCGGTCACTTCCAAGCCGGTCGTTCTTTCGCATTCCTCCTGCCGCGCGCTGTCCGACGTGCCGCGCAACGCGACCGACGATATGCTGCGCGCGTTGGCGAAGAACGGAGGCGTGATCGGCATCAACTTCGGCGAGGGCTTTCTGAATCCGAAAGACGCCGCGATGCTGAAGGCCATGGTGAACGCAATCTCGTTTCAGGTTCCGGATCTGGTTGGAAAGGCCCTGGACGACTACGCGGCCGCGGAGTTCAAGCGCGACATGGCGCCGGCGACAGGCATTGCCGCCACCATCGACGACGCCGTGGCGCACATCGATCATGCCGTCAAAGTGGCAGGCATCGAGCACGTCGGAATCGGCAGCGATTTCGACGGCATCTCGGGGCCGCCCAAGGGCTTGGAAGATATCTCCAAAATGCCGTATCTCTCCGCGGCCCTGCTGAAAAAGGGCTACAGCGACGATGACGTGAAGAAGATCATGGGCGGTAACACGCTGCGAGTCATTCGGCAAGTGGTGGGGCAGTAAGCCGCGGCGGTTCAGAATAGGCTCGGATGTGAGGTGGCGTGACGTAGGACAGACGATCGTTTTTGTCGTCTGTCGGGTGGCTGTACTTTAGCCGCTCCGCCAGGATTGGCTGCCCCACAATTTGTGCACAATGGTCGCCGGGAGGTAAGTGGCATTGGGATGGCATCCTGCGCGGCGGTTGCCATCCGCCGCTGTCACCGTATTCAGCGAGACTCGATAAAAGGCCGGTAGTCGTCGTGCAGGGGTAAGGGTTGAACCGCAGCCGGATCGCAACCGTGGTATAAGCGCCATTGACCGGCAACCTTTCCTGGCAAAACGCACCGGGTAACGTCCCGCGGCGGTCAGGCGAACCTCCTGGCAGTGGTGTCCGGTTATCTTTGTGCCCCGAATACAATACACTGCACAATCGCGGCTAACTAACACCATCGCGTAAGACCGGCTGAATCCGGTAGAACTGCACGAAACCTATATCAACGGCCGGTGACTGCGCCTGCACAGACATGATTCAGATATTCCTGAACACTGCCGGCGGACGAGCATCCAGCGATCAAGCCTATATAGCCATCCGGCCGGACAAGCACCAGGGCGCCGGCTTCCACCTCATAAGCACGGTACGCATGACCTGCGGTATCAACGATGGTATCGCCGGCAGCGGCATTGCCGGCCGGCGCCTCCGCGCGAATCACTGCGTAGGCATGGACGGACGATCCAAAACCCCGAGTCATCGCTTGAGTTACTACTCCCCTGCAAAACGCGAGCAGCGTGAAATGCCCGCGGAAGAGATCGAACAGGCGGATGGGCTTTCCCGCCGCGTCATGACAGGGCGCGTCGGGAGCGCGGTCTCCCGCTTGAACCGGCCCCGGCAAATCGCGCTCGTCGCGCGCCAGTGAGCTGCCCCGATAGCTGATGCCAAGCTGCAATGTCTCGGGACCGCGGCGCTGGTCGCTCAGCTTTCCCGTAAAGGTTGCGCGATGGAGCTTCGTAGTGATCCCGAGCAGCGATGCGGCGACCGGCAATCGTTCCTCCTCGTAGGTATCGAGCAACTCGCCGGGCGCGCCGGCCAGAACCTCACCGAGCTTCCAACCCAGGTTGTATGCATCCTGGATTCCAGTGTTCATGCCTTGGCCGCCTGCCGGGGAATGTACGTGTGCGGCGTCGCCGGCCAGAAAGACCCGGCCCATCCGGTAGCGATCCACCATCCGCACGTTCGCGCGATAGAGCGACAACCAGGTGGCGTCGTGCAGACGAATGCCTGATTGCCCGGTCCGTTCGTCGATGATTTCCTGGAAGCGCTGGAGCGTCGGTTCGTCGGGCTCATCCGCCGCGATCTGCGCCTGGAACTGAAACGAATTAGTGCTTGGCAGCGGACAAAGCGCCACCCAGCCGGCTTCGTGCTTGGGCCAGGAATGCCAGTGCTCGCGGTCCAGGCCATCTACCTGGACATCGCCAACCAGCATCCGCTCGTCCTTCCATGTCTCGCCCTCGAAGCCCACGCCCAGCGCCTTGCGAACGAGGCTCCGGCCGCCGTCGGCGCCAACCAGGTATTCGGCAACCAGTTGTTCAGTCCCGCCCGCGCGGCTCAGCGTGGCTGTCACACAATCGCTGCTCTGCTCGAAGCCAATCAGCTCGGTGGCCAGCTCGACGCGGCCTCCGAAGTCGGCCAGGCGTTCGCGCAAGATCTCTTCCACCCGCCACTGCGGGATGATCAGCGGACAGGCGTAAGGGACGTCCGGCGTGGGGACGCGGTCCGCATGCATGTCGTGATCGCCGAGCACAGTCGCGCCGTCGTAACCGCGAAATGGCAGGTGGAAACGCCCGTTCGCAAGTATGCGGTCGATCGTGCCAAGGTCTTCGAGCGCTTCGAGACTGCGCGGTTGCAAGCCTTTTCCCCGCGATCCGGCGAAGTATACCGCCGTCTTGTCGATAATCCGGAAGGCCGCCCCGCGGCGGGCAAGAACACATGCGAGCGCCAGCCCAGTGGGGCCGGCTCCCACGATCAGCACGGAAATGCTCGCGTGGTTATTCATAAATAGAAACGGGTCGATCCGAATCAGCGGGCACGCTTCTTCGGCGCCCGCTTCTTCCCTCCGGGTTTTACGTTCTTCTCGATCCGGAGCGTCCATGCCGTGCGCAACGCGCCCGTAAGCATGTCCTCATTTGCCGCGGAGAGGCGGATGTGGGTCGCTCCCGTTTTTCCCCATCCGCCCGCGACGGGAAGAAATACATCCGGCTGCTCTGCGACGAACTCCGCCTGCTGCTCTGGCGTGAGCATCAGGTTTCCGTAGCCCTGCTTTTGCGAGGCCAGCGTGGCGAAGATCCTGCCGCCCTCGCGAAAGTCGGCTGAACCCATATGCGAGCCCTCCTCCACGCCTTCCAGGCTCAGCGCTATCCGGCGAAAATCGTTCGCGGTCATCGTACAAGCTTCAGAAACAACGACACAGCCATGGAAAAGCCGATCCCGATCACAATCCGTCTTACCGTTCGCCCGCCCAGCTTGCGCGCCACGCCGGCCCCGCCATATCCGCCAGCAATCGCGCCCACCACCATCACCAGCACGTAAGGCCAATAGACCATGCCCTTCCAAATGAAATAAGCCGCTGCAATGCCGTTGATAGTTCCGCCCAGAATCACCTTCAGCGCGTTCATCTCATGAATATCCTTCAGGCCGAGAATGCTCAGCGCCGCCAGCATCAATATTCCGATGCCCGCGCCGAAATAGCCGCCATACAGGCCCACGCCAAGCTGAAACAGCATCGCGCCCACCAGCCATCCCGTCGAGCTCCGTACCTGGGCGCCGGCGGTCTTGAGTTTTCGCTGCACCGGTTCCTGCGCCATGAACAGCAGAGTAGCGAAGAGAATCAAAAACGGCACCAGCCGGTCGAACACCGAGGATGGCGTCAGCCTCAGCAGCACCGCGCCGGCGATTCCGCCAATCAAGCTGGGTACGATCAACGCCAGAAAACGCGGTTCCGCCGCCCGCAGCTCGCGGCGGTATCCGAACATGCTGCCTACCGAGCCGGGCCAAATAGCCACCGTGCTGGTAGCGTTGGCTGTGACGGAGTTGAGGCCCAGCCAGATCAGGGTGGGAAACGAAACCAGCGTTCCGCCGCCCGCCACGGAATTGATCGCGCCAGCCACAAAGGCGGCGCCGAATGCGCCCGCGGCATGAGGAAAATCGAGAGGAGTCATACGTGCCCAAAGCCCTGGCCCTGGCCGTTGCTGTGGCCGTGCCCTTGCCCTTGGCCGTGGCCGTGCCCGTGGCGCACGCACTCCTGCGTGCAGCGTTTACACTCGTGTGAACGCGCTTCGGTCTTTGCGGGAGCGCTGGGCGCACGGTTTCCGTTCTGTCTGTCGGAGATAGCCACAGCACGTTGGTGTTTCGCCATGCCTTGAGAACCATCTAGCATTACAAACTTGTTCGTGACGCGCCGCGACTCATCGTGATGCGCGGTTTGCGCAGACGAAGACGCGTTCACACGAGTGTGAACGCTGCGCGCATAAGTGCGTGCGCCACGCCGAATCGGTTTGCGCCTCAGCGTCATACGCTAAATCGAGCGCACCGGCATCGATACAATGTCGTCGATTTGCATCGCCTCTTTCACTACGAACGGCTCGCCGTACTTCACCCCGATCTGGTTACCGTAAAATCGCGCAATGCCGCCCAGCCGCTCGCGAATCTCCCGCTCGTTGGGAAACAGCGCGCCGCCATCGGCTGTCTCGCCGTATTGCGAAACGTAGCAAAACAGCGCTTCCATGCGCCGCTCGAACTCCGCACTGATATCCACTATGAACGAAGGCTTCACATCGGCGTAGAGGCTCGCATAGAGAATCTTGAAAGGCCGGTGCGGCTCCGAGTATTCGTCGAGCTTCTTCAGTCCAGCCAGGAAACAGGCTTCGTAGCCCATTTCCCCGGCGCGGTAGTGGTCGGGATGGCGCGCTTCCCAGTAAGGCAGAATCACCGTGCGCGGCTTCAACTCGCGAATCTTAACGGCCAGAGTCATGCGAGCGGCGATGTTGTTTTCCAGGCGCGCATCGGGAAAATACAGATTGCCGCGCCACGCCAGACCCATCACTCTAGCCGCGGCCTGCGATTCTTCCACGCGCTGCTCCGGCGTACCGCGCGTGCCCATGTCTCCGGCCGTGAGATCGAGCACGCCGGCGCGATAGCCGCGCGCCGCCATGCGCATCAGCGCCCCGCCGCACGTCTGTTCCACGTCGTCCGGATGCGCCGCAATGGCAAGCACGTCGAGGCTCACCACTGTAGGTCGCTCCGCCGCGAGTAACGCTGCTTCGTGCCCAGAAGGTTGATGAGAACGATGCCAGCCAGGAACCCTCCTACATGCGCGAAGAACGCCGTGCCGCCTTCCGACGCGGTGGAGTAGCCGATGCTGCCGATGCCGCTGAAGAACTGCACCGCGAACCAGTAAATCAGCATCAGCCATGCCGGCACGTCGATGAACGTGATGAAGATGAAAAAGATCAGCGTCACAATTCGGGATTGCGGAAATTTCACCATGTAGGCGCCCATCACGCCCGCGATGGCGCCGCTCGCGCCCACCATGGGCACGCGCGAATCGCCGCTGAAAAATACCTGTGTCACGGCTGCCGCCACGCCGCACAGCAGATAGAACAGCAGATACTTCTCATGCCCCAGAATGTCTTCGATATTGTCGCCAAAGATCCACAGGAACCACATATTGCCCAGCACGTGCAGCCATCCGCCGTGCAGAAACATCGACGTGAAAATGGCCGAGACATGGAAGTTGGCCGGAACCAATCCGTACTGCGCAATGAAAGCGTTCTGCGTGTAGGGATCGAGCGAAGCCTCGAACAAAAAGACCAGAATATTGACGGCGATGATGAGCGTAGTGACAACGGGCTTCGAGTAGCTCGGCTGTGTATCGCGTAGGGGAAACATTTATTCGTGGGTGTCGTGGGTCGCGAAGCTGGGGTGCGGCCTTCTTTCGGCGCGCGCCATCAGCGCCCGAACTTCGTCCAGACCGCAAATTCCGCCGCGCGCGCCCAGGGCCGTGCAGTTCAGGGCCGCCATGGCGTTGGAAAATTCGAGCGATTCGCGTATCGGCATCCCTTGCAAAACAGCATAGCAGAAGGCCCCATGAAACACGTCGCCCGCGCCAGTAGTGTCCACGCAATTCACCACATACGCCGGCGAATAAACGAACCGCCCTTCGTAACGCGCCAGCGCTCCATGCGCGCCCAGAGTCATGGCCGCCACGCGCATGCCGTACTCGTTCTGCAGCATCTCCAACGCGCGAAAGGGATTCTGCTCGCCGGTAAATGCGGCGGGAAATTCGGAGCTGGCAATCAGGTAATCCACATGCGGCAGCACGTGGTCGAACCCCGCATAGATAGTGTCCACGTCCACGATGACGGGGATGCCGCGCTCGTGCGCGATCCGCGCCGCATGCGCCACCGCCGGAGTATCGTGCCCGTCGATATGCAGCAGCCGCGCGCACGCAATCTGTTCCGGCGCGATCTGTTCCGGATCGATGCGCAGGCAGTCGTCGCGCCGCCAGAACACGGTGCGCTCGCCGCTCGATTGGTCCACGATAATGTACGCCGATTGATTCGCGCACCCCCGCCTTAGCTGGACATGATCCAGGTTGATGCCGGTACCGAGCAGGCTTTCCATCTGAATGCGCCCGCGCTCGTCGTCGCCCACCGCGCCGATGTATTTTGCGCGCAGCCCCAGGCGCGCGCAAGCCACCATGGCGCTGGCCACCTGGCCGCCGGGGCTCATCATCTCCTGCAGGTACGGCGCCTTGCCGGCATAGGCGGGAAAATGCGGCACCAGCAGCAAAGTGTCGGTGGCATTGAGACCGACGCCTACTACGTCGAATTCGCTCATTGGATTACTCGTATCATAGGCCATGCGTCATCGGTCGTGCGTCGGAGCGACGGTTCAGCAACTGTATGCTCGGGAGTCCGTCGACTAACTCCAGCAGGTTTATGGCGGCATAGTCTTGCGCCAGGCGAAAGATACTGTTGTCGGGCATCTGCAGCGCCCGCGCGAGCACGACGCGATTGACGCCGCCATGGCTGACGATCGCGACGGTCTGGCCTTCCCATTCGCGTTGGATCGTGTCAAATGCCCTAAGAACCCGGCCACGCATTGCGGAGAAGCTTTCCCCGTTTGGAAACCGGACTTCCGTGGGTGTTTCCATCCATTGCCGATAGAGGTCCGGATATCGAGCGGCGATTTCATCATACGCCAGACCCTCGAAATCGCCGAAGTCGATCTCACGCAAATCCTCGACGATTTCGATACAGCACGGTGCAACAGCGCCAAGAATCCGCGCACTTTCGAGCGCCCTCGATCGCGGACTTGTATAGATCGCAGCCACGGGTTCACCTTTGAGGTATTCGGCAACCTGCGCCATTTGCGCGCGGCCTGTCTCAGAGAGACCTGCATCCAGCGAACCGTAACACCGATGCCGCGCTTCCTCGGCCGGCTCCCCGTGCCGGATCAGCCAGAAGCGAGTCATCGCGGATATCCTGTCCAAATAAATGTGAGCAGCACCGCACTCTCGCAGAGCTGAAGGTTTGCGCCCAGCGTGTCTCCAGTAATACCCGCGATCCGCCGACGGCAGTAGAAGCCAAACGCCGCGCTGACCGCCACCACGGCAGCCATAGCGATCCAGGCGCGGACGGACGTAGTTGCCATCGTAGCCGCGATCATAGCCACTAAGATCACCCCTGTCCCCCAGAGCAGCGATCGTTTTCCCATGCCCCCGATCGCGGATGCCGATGGTCTCGCATAGGGCAATGTCGCAGTAAGTAGCAGAATCGACCAGCGGCCCAAAGCCGGAGTCAGAATCAACGCTGCGACCCAGTCACTCCGGGTCAGCAGCGCAGCATACGCCGTCGCCTTCAGGGCCACGAGAGTCGCCAGGGCCATGCCGCCATAACTTCCAATGGCGTGGTCGCGCATGATACGAAGCGTGTCTTCGGGGTTCTTGCCTCCTCCGAATCCGTCGGCAGTGTCAGCCAGCCCATCGTAGTGCAGGGCGCCGGTCGCCAGCGCATCGAGAATCACTAACAGGACCGCAACTACCCCGAGCGGCAGACGATCTCTTAACAGAGCGGCCGCCAGGCTGTAGACAGTCCCAAGTAACACCCCGATGAGCGGAAACCAGCCAGCCGAATGCGCCACGTCCGCCGCGTCGAAGGCGGCGACTCGCCCCACGGGAAGCCTGGTCAAGAATGCGATCGCCGCCAGAAACGATCTCACTTGTTGGAGACTCCGGCAGTTGCGAATGTCGCCATTCCGGTGAACGCCGCAACCGCCGCCTGGATGAGCTTCATCGCGAGTGCCGCGCCTGTTCCTTCCCCGAGCCGCATGCCCAGTTGGAGCAGCGGCTCTTGTTCGAGCATCGCGAAAAAGTACGCGTGCCCAGGCTCCGCCGAGCGATGTGAGGCGAACAGGTATCCCGATGATGCCGGGCAGAGACGGGCGGCCAAGGCGGCGGCGGCGGTTGCGATGAAGCCGTCCATGACAGCGGGAATGCGGCGGGCAGCGGCTCCGAGGCAGAACCCGCACATCGCCGCTATCTCAAGGCCGCCGACGCACCGCAGAATTCCGAGTGGATCCCCGAGACTATCGGCATGGAGAGCAAGGGCGCGCTCTATGGCGGAGCGCTTCCGGGCCATACACGCGTCGTCGGCGCCGGCGCCGCATCCAACCACGGCCGCAATGGGTTCACGCGTCAGGGCGGCGGCAATCGCGCTTGCGGACGTCGTGTTTCCAATGCCCATCTCACCAAAGCCCAGAAGGTCGCACCCGGCCATTGCGGAATCGCTGGCGAGTTCAATACCGGTTTCGAGGGCCGCGGTCGTCTCGGTTTCCGTCATTGCAGGCGCCTCGCAGAAGTTGCGGGTGCCCGGCGCCACGCGTCGGCTGATGAGGTCGATCGAGAGTGGAAGCGGCGTCGCCACGCCGGCGTCAACCACTTTCAATTCGATCCCTCCGGAACGGGCAAACGCGTTAATTGCGGCGCCGCCGCGCAGAAAGTTCAAGACCATCTGCGCGGTGACTTCTTGAGCATACGCGCTAACTCCCTCCGCGCAAACGCCATGATCCGCGGCGAAGAGCACGATTCGTGGGTGACTCGCGGTTAACTCGAAGCTCTCCCGGATTGCGGCGCACCGGTTAGCGATCCCCTCCAGCCGCCCCAGGCTCCCGGGCGGCTTAGTGAGTTCCAATTGGCGCTGGGTTGCGGAGTCAATCCAGCGCGGGTCGATGGGGTGGATCTCTTGGATGGTCTTTTCGAGTAACTTCATGGCACTCTCAATTCCTCGGCGAGAGCCTGGATCAGCCGGCAATTCTCTTCACCGGAGCGTACAGCTACGCGCACGTAACGCCCTCGAGCGAGCCCCTCGTAGGAATCGCAATTCCGGATCAGAATTCGATGCTTGGCGATCAGCCGCGCTCGTAACTCCGAAGCGGCGGGCATGTCCGCGCGCAATTCAAGAAGCAAATAGTTGGCTGCAGAGGGAAAACCGGCTAGGCCGAGTCTGCTCAGCGAGTCAGCCAGCCGTTCACGTTCGACCGCGTTTTCACGCAGAGACGCCTCCGCATATCCGCGATCTGCAACGGCTTCGGCAAGCGTGTCACTCGCCAGTTGAGTTACGGGCCAGGTGGGCAACAAAGATCGGATAGCCAGGATGGTATCAGGATGGGCGACGGCATACCCGACCCTAAGCGCCGGACATCCATAGAATTTCGTGAGTGATCGCACCACGATCAATCCCGGCCGGTTGGCGGCTTCGCGGACAAGGCTGGCGTGGGGAACGTAATCGATGAACGCTTCATCGAGCACCAGCGTCGCGCCGGAGGAATTAATGCTGTGACCGCTCCGGTCAGAGCCGCGCGCGTGAGCAAGCGGTTTTGCGTTAGCCCCGAATCCCAGGGTCGGGGAACTAATGCTGTGGCCGCTTTGGCCCGAAACCACTCCCTCACGGTCGTGGCCCCGAACAGAGCCGCGCGCGTCGGCAAGCGGTTTCGCACCGGCGCCGAATCCCGCGGTCGGGGAACTGGCGCTATGAGCGCTCTGGCCCGAAACCGCTCCCTCACGGTCGTGGCTCCGAACAGAGCCGCGCGCGTCAGCAGGCGGTTTCGCGCAGGCGCCGAATCCCGCGATCCGGGAACTAACGCTGTGACCACTTGACGTTGCGCTGGCGCCGAATCCCACGGCCAGGGAACTAGCGGCGTCGAGTACGCGCCGAACTTCGTGCGGCTCCAGCATAGCCCCGGAGGGGTTATGCGGATTGTTCAACAGCACCACGCCAGGCGATTCCGCTTCGATACTCTCGCAAAGCCGTTCCACGGGCATCCGGAATAACTCTGAACGTTCGAGCGGAAACGGCGAGAACTCGATCTGCTCCTGCTCGCATACCCGCCGGTATTCCCCGAAGGCGGGAACGGGAACCAGCGCGCGCATAGGTTGTAGGTAGCGCAAAATCGGAGCTAATAGAGACTCGGCGCCGGGCCCTATGACGATCGCGTCGGCGCTTACCGCGAGCTGTTTGCTTAGAGCCCCGCGCAGAAGCCGCGCGGACGGGTCGGGATAAAACATAAGTAATCGGGCGTCGGACGCATCCCGTTCCAGTCGCTCCCGCGCTCGAGGCGGCAGCCCGCGCGGATTGATGTTGGCGCTGAAGTCCAAAATCTCCGGCGCTGCGATGCCCAGTTCCTCGCCAACCTGCCACACATCGCCGCCGTGTACGGTCATCGCCGGCGCCTCCCGGCAACCACCAGCAGCGCGGCGCCAAACGCGAGACCCGACGCGATTGCGACCAGTGACAATGCCTTTTTAGCGTCGCCCACCGAAGCCGGCCACCCTTCCGCGTTGAGCAAAGGCGTGTGGTAAGGATGGCCGTCATAGAGACTCACGCCGCCCAGCCGCACGCCCAGCGCCCCGGCCATCGCGGCTTCGCTTTGTCCCGCGTTCGGACTCGCATGTCTATCGCCGTCGCGCCGCCAGATCTGCCGGGCGCGTCCGGAATCCAACCCTTGGAGCCTCGGGTGGAGCTTTGCCGCGGCCACAATTCCCAGAGCCGTCAGACGCGCCGGAACGAAGTTGACCAGGTCGTCAAGCCGCGCAGCCACGCGCCCGAAATAGCGATAGGGTGGCTCCGGATGCCCAATCATGGAATCAAGCGTGTTGATCGCTTTATAAGACATCGCTCCGGAAACGCCGATAGCCGCGAGCCAGAACAACGGAGCCACAATGCCATCGCATGTACTCTCGGCTAGAGTCTCGATCACGGCCCGGCTGATTTCGCTTTCGTCGAGATGCGCGGTATCGCGGCCCACAATGCGCGCCAGTCGCCGCCTCGCCAGATCGAGATCGTCTGCTTCGAGCGCCCGGATCACGGCGCGAGACTCGTCCAGAAGAGAGCGCGTCGCCAGGGCCGTCCAGGCAAGCAACACCTGCCACATTGCATTGTTCGGACGTCCCAAGGCCCAACCGGCTGACGCCACGGAGCCTGTCAGAACCGCGCCCGCAAACATCTCGCTCTTGGGGCCGCGGCCGAGCAACCAACACTCCCTCAACCAGCGCTCCCCCACGCCGGTCAGGGCGCCGAACCATCTGACCGGATGCGGGAACCATTCCGGATCGCCCAGCAGTAGATCCAATGCGTAGGCGAGAGCCAATTCGGGAGCAGTCATACGTTGTTGGCCCGGCTCTTGTTGGTCAATTCGTGAATCAGATTCAGATCGAGCGATTGCCGCAGGTGGCCGGCCCAACGGTCCATGCGCGCCTGGCGTTCCGCCGTGACGCAGATATAGCTCCGCGCCGGCGTAAGTCCGCTTGTCTCGCGGGCAAAATACAGAAACTTGTGGCGGAAGGAATCATCGTCGAATAGCCCGTGGATGTAAGTCCCCCAAACCCGTCCCGACGACGAGATCGCGCCGTCCAAGATCGGCTGTTGCTCGCACTCTCGCAGGATTTCCGCAAAGGGTTCGGCGCCGTTCTCGTATTGCGTCTCTCCCATGTGAATCTCGTACCCGCTGAAGGAAGGCCCGCCCCATAAGCGCACCCGGCCTGTCGCACGGCGCACTGTCTTCTTGTCCCGCATGATAGTGCGAACAGGAAGTTGGCCCAAACCTGGCAAGGTGCGGGGAATGCCGCCACTCTCCACGCCGGAAGGATCCTCAAGCGAGAGACCGAGCATCTGAAATCCGCCGCAGATACCGATTAGTAAGCCGGAGTAAGTCGCGAGACAGTGCGCAAATCCGCGCTCGCGAATCCACTGGAGATCGTCGAGCGTTTGCTTACTGCCGGGTAGGATGAGAACATCGGCGAGACCCGCCTGCGCGGGGTCGTCCAAGAATGCGAGTGAGACCGAGGGCTCCGCCGCGAGCGCGTCAAAGTCGGTGAAGTTTGCCATGTGCGGAACGGCAACTACGCCCACGCGCAGCGGACGCTCCGGAAGCGTCGCTTCCGCAGTATCCCGCCAGACGCGTTTCGGGGTCCGGCGATCGTCCATCGCCACACCATCTTCTTCCTCAAGCCCCAGGTCTCGCAAAAACGGGACAACCCCGGCGCACCGGATTCCGAGCCGCTGTTCCATCATCTCGACTCCCGGACGCAACAGTTCGACATCGCCCCGGAACTTGTTAATCACGAAACCTCGAATTCTTGCGCGGTCTTCCGGCTCAAGCAATTCCATAGTGCCAAGCAGTGCGGCGAAGACGCCCCCGCGATCGATATCGCCCACCAGCAGGCACGCTGCATCTGCGGCGTGCGCCATCCGCATATTGACGATATCGTGCTTCCGGAGATTGATCTCCGCCGGCGATCCGGCGCCTTCGAGCAGGATCAGATCGTGGCGCGCCGCCAGTGTCCGATAGCTTTCGAGCACAGCCGGAAACAGCTCCTCGACGCGCCGCTGATGGTAATCCGACGCGGTCACCTGTCCCCAAACGCGGCCAAGAAGAACGATCTGCGACCCCGTATCCGTCGAGGGCTTGATGAGAATTGGATTCATCTCCGCGCAGGGCGCCACGCGGCACGCTTCGGCTTGCAACGCCTGCGCGCGGCCGATCTCGCGGCCATCGGGAGTGGCCGCCGAGTTCAAAGACATGTTCTGCGCTTTGAATGGCGCGACGCGAATCCCCTCGTCCGAAAATATCCGTCCCAATCCCGCCGTGAGCAGCGACTTGCCGACATACGAGGCTGTGCCGAGGACCATTAGTGCTCGCGCGCTCATTCTTTGAGGCCCTTACCATGCTCACTCCCGTCATGATCACACCAGTCATGGACTCCCCACCGGTCGAAGTGAGTGACGCTTTCGAGACTGCTGCGAGTCTCCCATCCCTTTTCCTCAAGGTCCGGTTGAGACCGAAATTCCGACACATAGCCGATACACAAATACGCGATGGGAGTCAGCGCCGCCGGGATGCCAAGCGTCGTCTTCAATTGTTCGAGATCGAGAATGCTGACCCATCCGACGCCAAGCGATTCCGCCCGCGCCGCGAGCCACAGATTTTGAACCGCGCAGACTGTCGAGTAGACATCCACCGCCGGGTCTGTCTGGCGGCCTAAGCCACTACCCTTGGAGCGCGCGCGATCGCAAGTGACGCATACATTAACCGGCGCCTCGACGATGCCCGCCAGCTTCAGGCTGTCATAGAGTTTCCGTCGCTCGCCGTGATAAGCCTCGGCGGCGCGTCGGCTGGCGCACTCAAAATTCCGATGCACTGTCTGGCGGATATCGGCGTCCCGAATCACCAGGAAATCCCAGGGCTGCATGAAGCCGACCGACGGCGCGTGGTGCGCCGCGTCGAGAATCCGGCCGAGCACATCGTTAGGTACCGGGTCGGCGAGAAAATGCGAGCGGACGTCGCGGCGCTCGTAGATCGCGCGATAGACGCCGCGGCGTTCTTCGTCGGAGAAGCCGTCGTTTTGCCGCATGGGAGTCATCACCACGCTCGCGACCAGCGCGGCCCCGCCTTGTCTCCGGTACGCAAAGAGGAATCCACTCCCCGGCGCGCTTCCACCAGTCTCCCAAGAAGCCAGAGCACGTCCGAGAGCCGGTTGAGGTAGGCCAGAATGGACGGATTCTGAATCACTCCGGATTCCATCAGGCCGGTCGCCAGGCGCTCCGCCCGGCGGCACACGGTGCGCGCCACATCGAGCGCCGCCGCATCGGGGACGCCTCCCGGAAGCGACCAATCCGCCAGCACGCCCGGCTCTGCTTCGATCCGATGGACCTCGGCCTCCAGGGCGTCCACCATGGCAGGGGTGATCTCCGGTGGAGTCTTCTTCGATTCGGGCGGCGTGGCGATCGCCGAACCGACCTTGTATAACTCGCGCTGAATTCTCTCCACGCGCTCGCATACTTCGGCATCCTGGCAAATGGAGCGCGCGAAACCCATCTGAGAGATCAATTCGTCAACGGTGCCATAGCACTCGACGCGCGGGTGTGTCTTGGAAACCCGGATTCCGCCCGACAAGCCAGTCTGGCCTCCGTCACCGCGCTTGGTAGCAATACTCATGGGATAACTGCTCCTTTTCTTGAAATTGCAACAGAATCTCCTTGATCGCAACGCTGGCGCCCACGCCGTTTTCGAAATGGATAGACATAAAACCCTCGTCAGACCGCACCGGTTCAAGCGCAGCTAACATCCGTTCCATGCGTTCTTCACTCAGGCGGCTGCGGGCGTCGCGCATCGCGTTTCGCTCGCGGCAGAGCCCTTCAGATGTTGTCATCACTACAGCAACCGCGGGACACCGTGCCTCGCGCGCGATTTGCAGCCAACGCTCCCGGTGGGCGTGCGTGCGATTGGTGCGGTCCACGATAACGGTATGGCCTGCTTGAAGCGCGGCGCGCGCCACCGCGTCTTCCGCCTCCCGATACACAGCACGATAGACATGATCGAATCCGTCCGGTGTGATGGCGTCGATCAAACCGTCCTGCGAGACATGCACCACGCCGCGTCCATTCCGGCGCGCCCAGGTGGTCTTGCCCGATCCCGGAGGGCCGACCAGGACAATAAGGCAGGGAACACTGAGCGGGGCATTGGGCGTCATATTGGTATCTCCTCCCTTGCCGCGTCTTGTCTTGCTGCGCCCTGTCGTGAAAGATCCGGGTCCAACGGCTCCGAGGGTTCGAGACCCTCCGCCGGTTCGCAATTCACTACGCTCGCCAAGATTGCGTGCAATTGCCGCACGCCCTCAGTAAGTGAAGCGGGGCCCGGCTGAAGAATGTAACTCGACTTGACTTCATAGACGTTGCCACGCCGGATCGCGTCAATGGCATCCCAACCTTCGCGTGTACGGATCTTATCCTTATCGACTTTCCGGCCGCACCACGAAGCCAGTATCACTTCCGGATTCGCGGTTATAACCGAATCCGGCGTAACCGCCCGGCGCTTGGCGTCGCGCTCATAGCGAAGATGCGGAAAAATGCCATCGCCACCGGCAAGTTCGATCAGTTCGTCCACCCAACGGATGCCGCTGATCAGCGGGTCCATCCACTCCTCGAAGAATACCCGCGGGCGGCGTGGGAATCTCCGGGCGGATTCCGCGATTTGCGCAAGCTCGCTGCGAAGCCGTTCGACCAGCGCGAGTCCGCGAGACACGGCGTCGACAAGCCGCGACACGGTAAGGATGGTCTCCAGAACCTCCTCCACGGATCGCTGGTTGAACACCAGCACGTTGACTCCCGCTTTGATCAGATCGTGCGCGATCTGCGCCTGCAGTTTCGAGAAGCCGATAACCAGGTCCGGCTGTAGCTCGATGATCTGTTCGATCTTGGCCGACGTGAATGTGGAGACCTTGGGCTTCTGAAGAGCCTCCTTCGGACGGCTGGTGAACCCGGAAATTCCCACAATACGATGGTCCTCGCCTAACAGATACAGCGTCTCGGCGGTCTCTCCCGTCAGGCAGACGATGCGCTGAGGACCATGGTGATTGTTCATGATTGCTCCTTACATAGCCGAATACTGTTGCCGCCTGCGCAGCAGCCAGAGAAACACGGGACCGCCCAGCAAGCCTGTGATAGCTCCCACTGGAAGTTCGCTTGAGGGCAGCGCGGTTCGCGCCAGCGCGTCCGCCAGAACCAGGAATGCCGCGCCCAGCAGCAGCGAACCCGGCAGCACGATGCGCAGGTCTTCGCCGAACATCAGCCGCACCGCATGGGGGACAATCAATCCCACAAAACCGATCGCTCCGCCGGCGGATACAGTCACGCCGACGATCAAGGCGCACAGCGAATGCACGATGGTTTCACAGCGGCGGACATTCACGCCCAGAGTCGCGGCGGTGTCTTCGTCGATCGCCAGTAGGTTGAGTTGGCGCGAGAAAGCCAGCAGCGCCACCCATGCCGGCGCCAGCACCATAAGCATTCGTACGATGGGATCAAGCCCAACTACGTCGAGGCTGCCGATCAACCAACGAAGGATTCGCAATGCGCTGGTGGGATCGGTGAGATATTGAACAGTCAGTACGCCGGCGGCAGAGATCAGATTCACCACCACGCCGGAGAGTAATAGCGCTCCGGGCAGCACCACTGTTCCGGTGAGAGCGATCATCCTCACTAAGGAAACAGCCAGCATCGCGCCGGCGAACGAAGCAGCGAATACCAGGGGGATGCCCGCAACTCGCGCGCTCCACCCCAGCGCAATCGCGATGCTCGCTCCCAGCGCCCCGCCTCCCGACACGCCTAAAGTATAAGGGTCGGCGAGCGGATTCCGGAAGAGCGCCTGAAGAGCGCCGCCGGTAACTGCGAGTGACGCGCCAATCACCATGCCCATCAATACGCGGGGCAGCCGAAGCCGGAAGAACAGCGTGCGCGAAAAGGAATCGGAGAAGAGACTGGCCGGGTGGATCCGTTGACTGCCAACCGCCAGGCCCACCGCGACGGATGCAAGCAAGACGAGCGTCAAAATGGCCAACGCCTTTATGACTCGCGCGCCTACTGGCGGCTGGCGCGCAGGCGTTTGGGCCATTGCGGTTTGCACAGTCCTGGTTTGCACCGTTATAGCTCCACCCACACCAGCGTCTGATCTCCCATCCGCTGCGTGCGCACGTTTGGATCGCCGTAGACCTCGCGGAGCAGATGGTCTCGCAGAACTTCGTCCGGCCGACCCGCCGCGGCCACTTCTCCGTCGCGTAGCGCCAGAACCTGGTTGAAAGAGCCGGTCAGCTGCAAATCGTGAGTGATCATGATTACGCTGAGATGCTTTGTATCTCGCAACCGCGCGAGTGTCCGGATCAGATCCGCGCGGTGCTTCAAATCGAGCGACGACGAAGGTTCGTCGAGCAAAAGTAATCGCGGCTCCTGGGCCAGTGCGCGGGCTAGAATCACCATCTGCCGCTCGCCTCCCGAGAGACTGGTGAAGCATCTGCCTGCAAGGTGCGCGGCTCCAACAGTGTCGAGCGCCTCCATGGCTTTCTCCGAATCGTGCGCGCTCTCAAACCGAAACCTGAGCGTGTGTGGCGTCCGGCCGCTCAAGACCAGGTCGATAACCCGGAACGGGAAAGCCGTCGCCGTCGATTGCGGCACATAGGCGATTTCGCGGGCACGCAATCGCGGCTGCCATTCGTCCAATGCCACACTATCGAGCAGAATGGTTCCAGCCAGCGGCCTCAGCAACCCTGCCAGCATACGGATCAGCGTGGATTTTCCGGAACCGTTGGCGCCGATCACCGCCGTCATAGACCCTGGAGTCGAAGTTACGCTGACACTCCGCACCACCAACGGGCCGTTGGCGTAGGCATAGTCGAGATGGCGGGCTTCGAACCAGGCTTGCGGCATCACTCGATCTCGGGATGAATCAGCTTAGCGAAAAGCGCCGCCGTCTGCACGATGCGTTGCGAGGCGTGCGGCACGAAGTCCTCATTCACTCCGTGGATACCGTGCCCGCGCACTGCCTTCAATTCGGGCATCTCCCGCCACGCCTCTACCGGATCGCCGGCGAAACGGCTCTGTGGTCCGTGAATGAAGTCGAGGATAATGTCGGGGTTGATCGCAAGCAGGTCCTCCTTGCCCAGCTTTCGGTAGCCGCTCTGGGCTGGTGGCGCCACGATTTGGCCTCCTGCGATCTCGACAAGCTCCGCCAGGAAGCTGCCCTCGGTGGCAGTGCTCAAATCGCGCAGGGTTCCGGGTGTCCGATTGACAATCAGCACCACTCGCGGCTTAGAAAGACCGGCTGTTTTGCGCGCGACGCGATCGAGCGCGTCACGGGTGGCGGCTACTAGTCTGGCAGCCTCGCTATCGTTACCCGTCGCGTGTCCGATGGCGATCATCGAGGCCAGCACCTCTGTGATAGACCGATTGGACGTCTTCAGAACTCGGAGTCCTAGTTCTTTCAGCGTGTCCTCGAGGAAGGGAGCTTGTGCATTATTGATGACCACCAGGTCGGGACGCAGCGCGGTGAGTTTCTCGAAATCCGGATTGTGCAGTTGACCGAGGTGGGGAAGCTTCGCGGCCTCGGGAGGATACGTTTCATAGTTGGATACCCCCACGACGCGATGGAACGCTCCCACGCCATAGAGCATTTCGGTCAAATCCGGGGACAAAGAGACAATCCGCCGCGGCGCGTCCGCACCCGCGGCGCAGAGCGCGAAAGACAGGGCGAAAAGGAATGCGCGTCGCATGTCAAAACTCGTATTGTAGACCGCTCGACGCCGTTCGACCTGGGGTGAGAAATCCGTTCTCAAAATATGTTTGGTTGAAAATATTATCCGCCCGCACGAAAAAGCGGATCGCCCGGTATTCGTCGATCGGAACCCGATAACTCGCGCCTACGTTCACTTTGTGAATTCCATTGAAGCGATAGGTCTGCGTAACCACATCGCCGTAGACCGGCGCCAGATAGCTGCTCGATGCGAGAGTGTCAAAGGTCAGCATCAGCCGCGAGGTTAGCTGTTCCGTCACCAGCAACGAGAATTGGTTCCTGGGAATAACGAAGGTTTGGAGCACATCGCCGACGATCGGCGTACGCTCGATGGCGTTTACGTATGTGTAAGCGGCGGTCACTTTCAGCCAGCGGGTTGGAGCAATGGCCGCGCTGGTTTCGATGCCACGTGAAATTCCGCCTTGTGTGTTCAGATAACCTATGTACCGGCCGAACGGGTCAGTGGCTGGATTGATCAAGCCAGATGTATCGAAATTAATGACGTTCTGGAACCAGGTATAAAAGTAGCTCGCCGAAGTCTTAAGGCGCCCCTTGAAGAATGTCTGGTCGACGCCGGTATCGAGGCTGGTGGAGTGCTCGGGCTTCAGGCGCGGATCGCCGTAAACGGAATAGCCGAAAACTGGATCGAAGCCTGCTCCGAACCTTTCAAAAAGCGAGGGCGCGCGATAGCCGCGGCCGGCGTGCGTGCGCAGTTTCGTTCCCGATTTGCGGAAAACATATGCGACTGACGAGTCACCGGTGTATGCTGGCGTGGGCGAAGGAAACCCGATTCCTTCATAGGGCGCCGATGCTACGGGGCTGAACGCTGGGCTATCCAACGCGAAGAACTGCGCCCGGAACGCGCCCGAAATCTGGAGACGGTCGCCCAGAAGCCGCATCTGATCCTGCACAAACAGAGAATGGCTTCGCTGCGTAACATTCACCGCGTTAGCCGCGGCTGCGTCGCTTTGATCGGTGTTGTCGTTTGCGTAGTTCTCAGTTTCGAATTCGTAGCCGCCGCTCAGCAGGTTGAAGCGGCCCAGACGGTAGTGGAACTGTGCGTCTACCGTCTGGATGCGACCGTCATAGAGTGAGCGCGTGCTGCCGTCGGGCTGAAAATCTACGCCGGCGGGCCCGTTGCCATAGCGGCGGCCGTTAGATACTAACTGATAACTCGCCGAGTAATCGAGTGACGGCGAAGCCTGGCCGTTCAGGATCAGCGCGGCGGTGACAAAGCGCGCGGCGCGCGTGTAATCCTGGTCGTCGGGCGCCGGAATGAAGGTCGCGTTGCCGGTAGCGATCTGCGAAAGCGGAGTTCCGCTTTGGAATAGCTTGACCAGTGTTGGGGAAAGCGGAATCGCGTTGACAATTCCCAGTCCCGACGGCGAGCCGAGCAGGTCCGGCTCTCCGAGGACCTTGCTGAAGGAATCCGCGCCGTAGAGACGCGCAGTGAGGCGGATCGAGGGCGAAAAGTGAAACGTCACACGGCCTTGCGTGCTGGTGTTGCGAAACGGAGCATCTCCATTGAGCCCGCTGGTGACGTCGGTTTCCGTTACCCCCAGGCTGTACTCGATCCGGTCGTTGTGGAATCCACCCGAGAGTTGCGCTCGTCCTCGAAAAGCGCCCAGAGATCCGCCTTCTAACAGCACGCTTCCCCGCGTGCGCCCACCACCTTCATCCGTAATCACGTTGATCACGCCGCCGATCGCGTTGGTCCCATAGAGCGACGACCCGGAACCGCGCATCACTTCCACCCGATTGGCATCGGTGAACAGCAGGTCTTCTATCAATCCCGAAGCGTCCGCCTGCGTGGCGGAAGCGTCCCGCAGTCTCAGACCGTCTACCAACACCGCAGTGTCCTGATCGCGAAGCCCGCGGATCTGAATGGTAGTGAACGATCCCGGTCCGCCGAGCTGTTGCACGCGTACTCCAGGCGTGAGAGCCACTACGTCGGAGACGGCAGAGGCATCGCGAGCGTCGGCGTCGGTCTGGTCGATTACGGTAGTCGCTTTGGATACGTGCTCGGGAAGCTGCGGCGTACCGGATGCAGTGACCACCACCTGCTCGCGCACCCCGGCGACTTGGAGGGCTACCTCCCGTGTCTCCAGCGCGCCGGCGCTGAGGTGGATATCTTCGGCGAGAAACAGCGCAAAACCGGGAGCCGCGGCGCGGAGCAGGTAATCGCCTTCAGGCAAACCCTCGAAGCGGTAGCTGCCCGAGGAGTCGCTAGTCGTGGCGCTGCCAGCGGCGCCGGTGCTTGAGAACAGAGTAAGAGTGGTTCCGGGAATTGGGCGCCCATGCGGATCTTTCACGGTCCCGGTAATGGATGCGCCGGATTGCGCGCTAACTGCCGCGCCGGAGACTGTCAGAATCAGAAATAGATATACCGTGGACTTAGTCATTGTGCATTTCCAACGCGGTCATTTGTATTTCCAACGGAGCGGCGGGCGCAATCGCGAACGAATCCTTCGGCGAAATTCTGGCAAGAGAGAAAGTGGAGATGGACATAGCTGCCCAGAACCGACCGCACTCGATAGCCTTCCGCCGGGTCTTTGTAGACGCGGCGGATCGTCTCCGGCATAGGGTCGATGACGGAGTAACGGAACTCGTGTCCCCTGGCGCACTCGCCCGCCGGCAGCCAGCCCTCCGCTTCGCAATTTTCCACTTCGATGTAGCCTAGCTTCGCCAGGCGCTTCTGCATGCGGGCGCTTGTGGGGAAGATTCCGGCCATCGGCCAGCTTCGTCCGGATGCGTCGACGATCGCCTGTGTCAGGTACATGAAGCCGCCGCACTCGGCATAGACAGGCGCATCTTTCGCGGCGAATTCCGCGATTGCTACTCGCATGGGTTCATTCGCCGAGAGGGCTTCCGCGTGCAATTCCGGGTATCCGCCGCCGAGATAGATGCCGTCCAAGTCCGGCGGAAGCATACGGTCCGCAACCGGGCTGAAATCGATGAGCTCCGCACCCAGCGCGCGCAGCAGCTCCAGGTTGTCGTGATAGTAAAAACAAAAGGCAGCGTCACGGGCGATACCGATGCGTACACGTTCGGGCTTTCGCGCAGTCGCTATTGGCGGGGTCGCTGAAGTCTTGGGGCGTGCGCTTAACTCCAGCAGGCGATCGAGGTCCAGACGCGATTCAATCCACTCCGCCAGCCGGCCAAGACGATCCTCCGTCAGTGTCTCATTCGCAAGATGAAGCCCCAGATGCCGCTCGGGAATCGAGAAGCTTGGGTCGCGAGGAAGATATCCAAGCAGCGCTGGACGGCAGTGCGCGGCGATCGCATCGCGCAGGTAACCGTAGTGCTTATCGCTCGCCACTTTATTGCAAACTACCGCCGATAACCGGAGCTTGGGGACCAGCGTATCGAAGCCGTGCACGATCGCGGCGGCGCTCCCCGCCATA
This sequence comes from Bryobacterales bacterium, assembly GCA_003135055.1. Classification (GTDB taxonomy): domain Bacteria; phylum Acidobacteriota; class Terriglobia; order Bryobacterales; family Bryobacteraceae; genus PALSA-243. The sequence continues at coordinate 24,267 of PLDF01000425.1, forward strand.
GCCGAAGCATCCAGCACCAGAACCACCGCCGCGTCCAACCAGATAGCCATTTCTGCAGTTGTCCCTGACAGTGACCCCGCTAAGGATGGAGAGCCTTTTCCGTCAAACAGCCCCATCACTCCTTCGATTACGGCAACGTCGGCGTCATCGATGGCGCGCGCGAAGACATCGAGATTGGTTTCGCGCGATAGCATCCATCCATCCAGGTTGTGACTCGGCCTCCCCGTAGCGGCGCGATGAAACGTAGGATCGATGAAATCCGGCCCCACTTTGAAGCCTTGCACCCGAAGACCGCGTCTGTGAAGCGCGGCCATGATTCCGGTTGCTACCGTGGTCTTGCCTACGCCGCTGTGGGTTCCTGCAACCACAATGCGTGAAGCGCTCATGAGGCGTCCTTGCGGTGCGGCGCCGTCTTCAGATAGAGCGGAAGCCCGGCGACTGTGAGAATGACCTCATCCGCGGCCTCGGCCGCCCACTGGTTCACCAACCCTTGGGTATCTCTGAAGCCGCGAGTCACGGCGGCTTCCGGAACGGTTCCGCAACCGAGTTCATTGGAAACCAAAATGATGTGACACTGGCGAGCCGCGGCGGCGAGCCGCTGGATCTCGGTACGCGCGGCATCTTCCACTTGCCGCGGCGTGCCCTCCCGATGCTCCCAGAATAGATTGCTGAGCCACAGCGTCAGACAATCGACCAGAATCGCATCAGCCTCATTCGCCTCACGCTCCACCGCGCCCGCCAATGCCAGAGGTTCTTCAATGGTGCGCCATGAGCTCGGCCGGTCTGCGCGGTGCCGTTCAATCCGCGCCGCCATCTCCGGGTCGTGTCCGGCTTGGGCCGTGGCGACATAGCTCACGCGTCCGGCTGGCGCTGCCAGCCGCTGGGCCATATGGGATTTGCCGCTGTTAGCGCCGCCAAGAATCAGTGTCAACATCGCCGAGGAATCCGGGCCTCAATTCGAAGAACCGCGCACGCCTCAAAGCGAAAGTGAACAGGGAGATACCGGAGGAGACAACCTGCGACATGAGGTTGCCTTCTGCACGATCTGCTTTCACCGGAAGCATAGCGCTCAATTCACCCGAGGCAGGTCTCCTGACTCGCAGGTCATAGCTCCACCGGCTTGCCTTCCCATTCCGAAGAACAGTGGCCTGGTACGCCGGCCGCTCGCTGCTTACAGTGGCTGGACCGTGCGGGATTTTCACCCGCTTCCCTTTTCACTCGCCTTGATGACGAGCACCTCAGGAAGTTCTCAAGCTAGCACATCGTTTCCAGTTGGTCAATGCTTCGCGCTTCGGAAATCCGAAGACCTCGGAAGTAGCTGCCCGGTAGCGCCGGAAGCCCACAGCAATCGGCGACTCGTAGTTTCGGCGTATGCGAGAACGGCGGATTATGCCGAGTTACCGTTATTGGCGTTCAACTGCTCCCTCCGGCTTCTGTGCTTTCGCGGCGGAAAAGATTGAGAGCCGCCTGGGAAGCGATCACACCATCATCGATCCGGAAACGCTCTTGAACCATCTGGCTCGTTTCACGGAGCCGGACTTGGAAACCGGCTTCCTCCAGCACCTGGAGGTCATCCGCCGCAAGCGTTGGCTGCGCGGCGGGGTGTATGCCGTGGATGCGCACGACACTCTCATTCCCCATGGGAAGGGGTATGAGGGGGCGCGCGATCGGCGAGGGCTCCTACGGCTACAAGCTATTAGTGCCGCTCAACATTCAGCACGATTGCGAACTGATCGTGGGCTACGTTCTGGGCGGGTTGCAGGAAAGCGAAATCACCATGCTGCGCCGGCTGTTGGCGCGCTTGAACCAGACCCTGGGCCGCTGCGGGAGTGGCGGAAGATTCTCTTGATGGATCGCGGCTATTGGGGAACGGATCTATTTTGCGAACTCAAACAGGACTACGGCATCGATTTTGTAAGCCGGGTGCGGGATGCGAAATTGGACATCCGCGGTTCGATCCAACGGCAGTTGGAGGAACCGGAGCGGCGCTGGACCAGTATCCAGGAACAGCGCCAGTTCTCGGGACGCAAGGAGACGCAGAACGTGCGTCTCCTTGCGTCCGATCACGTTAATCAGCGGCGAAACTCCCGCTCATCGTCAAATCGCGGTGCATATCGTGACGGCAGTGCAATCCTACACGGACGACTCTCCGATCCTGGACAAGAATGGCAAGGATATCTCTCGCACCGATTACGTCGCCAGCCTTGCGCCGGGAATGTACGGAGTGAAGGTGGGCCGCTTTTATCAAGGCCGCTGGGGCATCGAGAATCAAGGGTTTCGTTCGCCGTCGCAGACCTGGGAGATCGATTCGCCCGGCCGGGCATAGCCATGGGGCGGTGCTGGCGCGGCTGGTGTTCGTGTTTATGATCTATAACGCGCGCCACTGGTTCGAGCAGCAATGCCGGCATCGTCCCGACTACGCGGAACAGTTGCGACCGATGCCCTCCTACGGCCCAGGGATCAGTCTGGCCGGCGCCATTGCGGTGGTGCTGACCGCGTCCGGTTTCTGCGGGACGTTTACGACGCGGCAGTTGCTGACGCTGCAGAAGCAGCGCCTGCAGAAGGCCATTCAGCGGGGCCTGGCGGCCGGTCGGAATCCGGAGATCATGCAGAAGATCGATAGCGGCTGACCCGCATAGCCAGTGGTCGGGCGCCAACAGTTTCTTTGCCCCGGCTTGAACTTTCGATTCCTCTCCATGGAAGGGTTCCCGCGGCAAGCCCGGCTGTCCATCTGTCTGCGATGCAACCCGCGGTGGCGCCAGTCCGGGTTGCTACCGCCCCCCCCCCGGGCCTAATTGGTTTGCAATCGCATCGAGGTCTCTGTTACTATCGGTTTGGGCACATCGGAATCCTTCCTTTGAAGTACCGCAAATCCAACCAACGGAGTTAAATAATCAACTGAATGGGATTTACCGTTTTTCTTGGCAATCTCCCTGCATGGGTCACAGCCGACGATATTAAGCAATGGCTCGCCGCCGAAGATCTGGTGGCCGACGCCGTCAAAGTGATCCGCAATCACGAAACGCAAGAATCGAAGGGTTTCGCATTTGTCGAAGCGCCGACTGCCGAAGAGATGCAGTCGATCATCCGCCGCTTTGACCGCGCCCCTCTCGAAGACCGGCTTCTGCGCGCCAACCCCGCCCAGCCCCCCAAGGGCAAGGAAATACGCGGTCCGCAGCAGGCAACCCAGCAGTCAGCCCCCATGCAGCAGGCGGCGCCGCCCAGTGGCGTCCGTGTGCAGCGGCCGGACCGCAAGCGGCGTGGCGGCAAAGACCGGGAGCAATCGCCCCGGAGCGCTTTTGCAGCCGAGTTGGCGAAGGTTCTGTAGTTCGGGGCGGGCGTCCATCGGGGGCGCCGGCGTAACCCCTGTTTCTCTGCACACCTGTGAACGGAAGTCACATCGGGCTTCCTCCTTTCCCTTTTCCCTTCAGTCGTTTGCCCCTGGCATGGGGCGTGCTCCCTGCGCCTGCATGAAATACCTCTGGATTGGCTGCTTGCTGGTGGCGGGCTGCCCAATCTTTGCGGGAACGCAGGATTCCGAATTTAACGTCAATACCCGCTACACGGTGGAAAACATTCTGGTGGCTGGCTCCGGGTGGACTACCGATCTGGTTGCGAGCCACGACGACCACATCAGCTTCGGCATCCGGCGCGATTTGGTGGCTTTGATCGGCCAGAAGTTGAACCCGGCGGCGCTCGACGATCTTGCCAGGCGTCTGCGCAAGGAATTTCGCGCCCGTACGGTGGATCACCACGTGATGCGCGGCAAGACGCCGGACACGGTACAGGTGGTGTTCGACATCAAGCTGCGGCCGGCGCGGTTCGATGTGTCGGTTCCCAAGTTCGCCTACAACTCGAACCAGGGATGGAACGGGGCGGGTGAAGCTACCGCGACCCTCAATCACAATTCGTTTACGGCGGGCCTGGTCAGCGATGGCGACGAGCTGCTGGAGCGCTATACAGGGGTTGAAGCTCGGTATGAAAACTCGCACCTGGGCAGCGACAACGTGCGGTTCAAGTTCGAATTCGATACCTTCCACGACTTATGGAATCCGCAGACGGCGGCAGACGCGGGCGCCGCGATTTACCGGACGCGTGAAAACTTCGAGCCGGTGCTGACGCTGGCGGTCGCGCGTCCCCTGACGGTGAGTTTCGGGATGAGCTTCGAGCGCATGCAGGACGAGGGTCCGGCGGCGCGCGTCGAAGCCGCTAACGCGTTTATCGCGAGCGCCCGGTTCCACCGCCGTCTGGAGGACGACGACAACCTGCAGGATTTCGACGCGGTATACGACCTGCGGTCCGGCATGCGCACTTTGGCGAGCGATTATGGCTACAGCCGGCACCGCTTCGAATTCCGCTATACTTGGACGCGCGGCAAGCAGGTGGTGATCGACGACGCTATGGGCGGCATCATCACCGGCGATGCTCCGCTTTACGAGCGTTTCGCGCTGGGAAATAGTAGTACTTTGCGCGGCTGGAACAAGTACGAGCTGGACCCGTTGGGTGGAAACCGGATGCTGAACAATTCCGTCGAATACCGTTACGGCGCATTTCAGGCCTTTTTCGACACGGGCGCGATTTGGGATGGCGGACAAGCCGTGGTGGCCAGAAACTCGGTCGGAGTCGGCTTGCGGGAAGGGCCGTTTTCGGTGGCAGTCGCCTTTCCGCTGAAGGACGGCCGGACCGACCCGGTCTTTATGGTGAGCATGAATTATTGATGGCGCAACCATCGCGTGAGAGCAGAGCGGCCGCTGGCATTAGCCGGCGCGGCTGGCTTATAGCCGGTCTGGCTATACCTCTGTTCCGGGCCCGGGCAGCATCCAATCTGACCGCGACATACGACGGCGACAATCTCTATCCGTTGGCGCCGAGCCTGCATTTTCTTACGGGTAAGGTGCTCGACCGGCTGCGCGATTCGGCCGATATTCAAGTATTTGGCTCGCAGTTGACGCTGTTTCACGAAGACGGCGGGGCGCCGGTGCGTCAGGCGCGCGCACGCTTCGTAGTGAGCTATTCGATTTGGGAAGAGAAATTCAAGGTGGCCATTCCGGGTTCGGCGGCCCGCTCGGCGGAAGGGCTCTCCGCAGCGGAGGCGGAGGCTTGGTGTCTGGAGAACGCAGCCATCAGCGCGTCGGGGTTGGCGCCGGACAAACCTTTCCGCATGCGCTTCGAGCTGCGGAGCGTGCAAACGCGCGACCTCTCGCGGGTGATGGGCGACCTGGGAATCAGCCTCACCAGCATGATCGAGATCTTCAGCCGGAAAGCCGGCGGGGACGAGTTCTATCGAATGCTGGAGACGGATTGGCTGCGTCTGCTCAACCTGCCGCGGCTCTCGGGCCGGCCGGCGCGACGCGGGTGAACCGGCTCCGCAACAGACTCATTCTGGTATTCCTGGCCGCAACCCTGGCTCCACTCGGCGCCACCATCTGGGTTACCACCACGCTCCTCAAATGGAATCCGAACTATTCGGCGGTTGGCCAACTGGATGCACAGGCGGGCTCGTTGAGGAGCACCGGGCGCGAGTTGTATCAGCGGGCGCGCGCCGACCTTAAGCAGCAGGCGGAAGCGGGCCAATTGGCGCCGGTGAAGTTCACCGAGGCCGGGCGCACGGCATGGCCGGCGGCGGTTCGCGAGTTCGCCGATAGCGGCGCGGCGGAGAAATTTGCGACATCCGGGCACGAGGGCGACCGGCTGGATTATCTGGTGCGGCGCAACGCCGAAGTCTGGCTGTACTCCACCACCCTCGGGGTTGGGATGGACCGCCTGGAACGCCAGATCCGCGACGCGGGCGCCCTCTCAAACCTGGTGAAGGAGCGCGACCTGCAGCGTGGATTCCTGCTCACGTACATTCTGTTGGCGGCGTTATTCTGGTTGGTTTCGCTGGCGGTGCTGGTGTTCCTGGCGCACCGCATCAGTCAGCCGATCCAAAGTCTGACCGCGGGATTGACGCAGCTGGCGGGCGGCGATTTGAACGCGCGCGTGCCCGCCAGCCGCGACGACGAAGTGGGCCTCGCGATTCAAGCCTTCAACGGCATGGCGGCGCGCTTGCAAGCCACCACGGAACGGCTGGTGACTATGCGGCAGCTTGAGGGCGTGCAGCTTCTGGCGCGCAAGATGGCGCACGAGGTGAAGAACTCGCTGACGCCCATCCGCCTCACGGTGGAAGAGATGCTGGCGCGCCACAGCGAGCCCGACCGCGGCTTCATGGAACAGGCATCGCAGATTGTGGTGGATGAAATCGAAACGCTGGAACGGCGGGTGCGCGCGTTTTCGCAGTACGCGGCCGAGCCGCCGGTGCGCCCGGGCGCGGTCGACGTCAATGGGCTCTTGCAGGAGCGCGTGGCATTTCTGAAGGCGGCGCATCCGGAAGTAACGTACGAGTGCCGGCTGAGCGAGGCGTCCCCGCGGGCCTACGCGGATCAGGATCTGGCGAAGGGCATCCTGACGAACCTGCTGGAGAACGCCGCCGAGGCCGCGGGAGAAGGCGGAAAGATTCTGGGTTCCATTTCGGTGGAGGACGCGCGGGTGGCGATTGAAGTCCACGATTCGGGTCCCGGGCTGAGCCAGCAGGCGCGCGAATCGCTGTTTCAGCCGACGATCTCATTCAAGAAGCGGGGCATGGGGCTGGGGCTTTCGATTGCGCGCCGGAGCGCGTTACTTTCGGGCGGGGACATCGTTGTGGTGAAAGGAGAAATGGGCGGGGCGGCGTTCCGCGTGCTGCTGCCCGTGGCGACTGATGGCGATGAAACGCATACTGATCGTGGATGACGAAGAGAATATCGGCCGTTCCCTGCGCATGATTCTGGAGCGCGAGGGGTACGGCGTGAACGTGTGCCGGTCGGTGGCGGATTTCGCCAAGCACCCGGGAGCGCACGCGTCCGACGTATACCTGTTCGACATGAAGCTGCCGGACGGCAATGGGATCGACCTGCTGCGGACGCTGAAGCAGAACGGGGCGGGGTCGCCGGCGATTATGATCTCCGGGCACGGCACCATTGCGGACGCCGTGGAAGCCACGCGCGCCGGGGCGTTCGATTTCCTCGAAAAGCCGCTCAGCCGCGACCGGGTGCTGCTGGCGGTGAAGAACGCGCTGGAACACTTCACGCTGCGGCGTGAGAACGAGCGGCTGCGCGAGCTGGTGGGCGCGGGCGCGGGCAGCGGGGCGAAGATGATCGGCGGCAGCCCGGCGTGGCAGCGGGCGGTGGAGCAGTCCTCCATGGCGGCGCGGTCGGATGCGCGGGTGCTGCTGATCGGGGAATCGGGCACCGGCAAGGAACTGCTGGCGGCGCACATTCACGCGTCGAGCCCGTTCGCGTCGGGGCCGTTCGTGAAGGTGAATTGCGCGGCGATTCCGACGGAGCTGATCGAGACCGAGTTGTTCGGGCACGAGAAAGGGTCGTTCACCGGCGCCACTGCGTCGCGGCGGGGCAAGTTCGAGCTGGCGGACGGCGGGACGATTTTCCTCGATGAAGTGGGCGATCTGCATGGGGCCTCGCAGGCCAAGCTGCTGCGGGTGTTGCAGGAGGGCGAGTTTCACCGCGTGGGCGGCGAGCAGATTATCCGCGTCAGCGTGCGCGTGATTTCGGCGACCAACCGCGATCTGGCGGCGATGGTGTCGCAGGACAAGTTCCGCGAGGATTTATTCTACCGGTTGAGCGTGGTGCCGATCCGCGTACCGGCGCTACGCGAGCGGCCGCACGATATCAAGCTGTTGGCGGAGTATTTTCTGGAAGACTTCTGCGCGCGCAATAATTTCAAGCCGAAGAAGCTGGACGAATCGGTGTTTCCGATGCTGGAAAGCTACGGCTGGCCGGGCAACGCGCGCGAGCTGCGCAACGTGATCGAGCGCATGGCGATTCTGACGGCGGGCGAGCGGCTGACGCGGGACGCGATTCCGGTGGAGATCCGGGTACAGCGCGAGACGGGGCCGAAGTCGACGATTCAGGAAGCGCGCGAATCGGCCGAGCGCGAGCATATTTTGAGGGCGCTGGAGGAATCGAGCTGGAATGTGTCGGGCGCGGCAAGGGCGCTGGGGATGGAGCGGACGAACCTGCATAAACGGATTCGGGCGCTGGGGTTGAGCCGGGGGAAGTGATCCCAACTAGGCGGCCTGATTGACAGGCTCGTAGTGTAGCCGAAACAGTTGGCCCGCCTTCAATGCGACCATCGCGTACGTTTTGCCGTCGCCATCGCAGAACTCAACCTCATAAACACCAGGAGCCCAGCAATCCACGACAGTGCCAACCTGGCCGCGGACCAGCCCTTCCGCGGGCAGATCTTCGAGCAGCGCCACCACCGAAAGTATCTCCATATCAATCACAGTATCTTCGTCTATTTTATAGCGCATAACAACTCATCAGTCGTGGCAAGTCCTCTCCGAACCGCGCAATCGAAGTGCCTGCGGACTTTCAGGTTTCTGTCTTGGCGGACCAGATCGAAGTCGACGATGTTGCGCCGTTCGTACGGACTGGCAATTCCCAGCCGGGCTTCCGCCTTGGAGGCCGCCGCAAGGATGGCTATCCTGAGTTCTCCCGCATCGGCTCCGGATTCCGGCTGATGCGAACACCCGTGCCTTGTTTCGGCCACGTGGATGCTGTGGGTCCAGGCAGTAGCCTTGGAGCTTCCGAATGTCGACAATGGCACGCGCGCCATTGGGCAACTTCATCTGGTTCGAGCGTAGCGGAGGCGCCTTTTCGATATGAGGCTAGCGGACGGAGCGACCTGCCGCGGGACGGTCCCAGCAGATCTCCGGGCACGGCGCCGTCGCGGACGCGGTGAAAGCCCGCGCGCGCCGGGGCGTTCGATTTTCCTCGAAAACCGGCTCAGCCGCGACCGGGTGGCTGCTGGCGGTGAAGAACGCGCTGGAACCTTTCACGCTGCCGCGGGAGAACGAACGGCTGCGGGAGGCAGGTGGGGGGCCGGGGATGTAACCCGGTGAAGTAACTGTACAATCATAATTTAACTCCAGCTGTTTCGCCTCCGCATTGTACAACTATAATTTTATTTGATTAATATGATGCTAACTATACAATTATAATTGTACATCGCAAATTTTCGACAACTCTACGTATAACAATACTTGGTCGCTTGGTGTTTTTCTACAAATATGCAAGTATAGTTATACATGGCAGACCTGCTCTACGGAAATCTCTACTTCGATGACCGGTTCGCAGGCATTCTGCGCCAGGAACCGGATGGCCGGTTTGCGTTCAACTACGATGAAGCATACTTAAGCGCGGGCAACCCCGCCATCGCTTACACACTGCCTCTGCAAATTGACACCCTCTACAGCGCAGACGGTCTGCATCCTTTTTTCGACAATCTCGTAGCCGAGGGCTGGCTCGCCAATGCGCAGGCGCGCGCATTGGGCATCGGCCGGGACGACCGTTTTGCGCGCTTGCTGGCGTTTGGCCACGACTGCGTGGGCGCCGCTTCCATCCTCGACCCAAAGCCGCGGACGCAGCCCCGTCTCGACGCTGGCAGTCCCGAAGAGATCGCCGCTCTCGCGAACCGCGCCTCCATTTCCGGTGTGCAGCCGAAGTTGCTGGTGGTGAAAACGGATCCCGGCTACCGCCCCGCCGGGCCCAGTGAAGCCAGCACGCACATTGCTAAGCTGCCGTCAGGCTCGCTTCCCGGCATCGTGGATCTCGAGTATCTCACTATGATTGCCGCGGCGGAACTGCTGCGGCCCGATACTATCGCGGAGATCGAAGTGGCCGCGGTGGCCGGACTTCCCGGGCGTTGTCTGGTGGTGCGCCGCTTCGACCGCCAGCCGGACGGACGCAAGCTGCATTTTGAGGAGTTCAACCAGTTGCTCGGCCGGCCCTCGGAAGCCAAGTACGACGGCGCTTACAGCGAAATGGCTTCGTTTATTCGCGCCAATCCGCGCTGCGAAGTGGCGGATGCCGACCTTCTGTTGCGACGCGTTCTGGCGTGCATTCTGCTGGGCAACAACGACGCCCACATGAAGAACTTCGGGCTGCTGTACATGGGTTCCGCCATGCGGCTTTCGCCGATCTACGATTTCGTAGCAGCGTCGCTTTACCCCGGCTACGATTCGGCGCTCGCGTTACGCATGGGTCCGGGGACAAATCCCGGAAGGTTGAGCGCCATATCGGCGAAGAATGTGGAAGCGCTGGCGAAGTCGTTCGGATACGGCCGCGGCGCGCTGCTTCAAGCGGTTCACGATCTGGGTGCGCGGCTCGACGCTGCCGTGAATGCAGTGCAGGAAGCGCCGCACGGAACAAAGGTCCGGAAAGCGAAACTGACGGAATACATGAGGAAACGATGGAACGCGATTTTCCGCTTGATTGGCAGCTCGATTGGCAGGAAATAGTCGATGAGGCACACCGCCGGCGGAAAGAGCGCAAGCTTTCCATGCGCCGGCTCGCGGCACAGGCCAACGTGTCGCTGCCCACCGTGCTGCGCTTCGAGAAGAACCAGCGCGATATCCAGCTTTCCTCGGTGCTGGCGATTCTGAACGTGCTCGGAATGGTGGCGAAGAGGGTCGAAGGCGCGTTGCTGATCAAAGGGCTGCCCGATGGCACCTACGAAGTGCGCTTCGCTCCGAACGCGGGAGCGGGCGGTGAATTGGAAAACCGGTCCGCGGTGAATCGGGCGGCTCTCGAAGAGCTGCTTACAGCCTTGGCCGCCAGTGAACAAGCGAAGAAGAGCGTGTTCGCCGGCTTGGAGCGGACGGGAGTGGCGAGCGTTGCGGGGATGCATCTCAGCCGCAGCCGGATTCTCAACTTCTGGCCCGAGCAATTCAGCCGTTCGTTGTAGGACAGGCCTCCCGGCCTGTCTGGGGTTACACGCAGGCACACGCAGTTACGCCAAGAAGACAGGCCGGGATGCCTGTCCCACAGTTACACTGGTAGCAGTGCTGGTTTCCATCTCACCCAAGCTCGAACGTCCGAAATGGCTGCGCGCGCCCGCGCCCGTTGGCGAGAACTACCGCGAGTTGAAAGGCCTCATCGAGCGCCTGCGGCTGCACACAGTGTGCGAAAGCGCCGCCTGCCCCAATGTGGGCGAATGCTGGAATCAACGCACTGCCACGTTCATGATCCTCGGCAACGTGTGTACGCGCCGCTGCGGCTTTTGCGCGGTGCAGAAGGGCGCGCCGCTGCCCGTCGACTACGACGAACCCGCGCGCGTGGCCGAAGCCGTCGCCGCGATGGGGCTGAAGTTCGCCGTGATCACTAGCGTCAACCGCGACGACCGCAAAGACGGCGGCGCCGAATTGTTCGCCATGGTGATCCGCGCCATTCGCGAGCGCATTCCAGGCTGCGGAGTGGAAGTGCTGATCCCGGATTTCCAGGGCAGCCACGCGGCCGTGGAAACGGTGATGGAGGCGCGGCCCGACGTGCTCAACCACAACACCGAGACCGTGCCGCGCCTCTACCGGCAGGTACGGCTGGGCGCGCGCTTCGAGCGGTCGCTCGACGTGCTGGCGCATGCCAGGCAAGTGTCGCCGGGGACGCCCACCAAATCCGGGATGATGCTCGGCCTCGGCGAAACCCCGGCAGAAGTACTCGCGGCAATGCGCGATTTGCGCGCGAGCAAAGTCGATATCCTCACCCTGGGGCAGTACCTGCGGCCTTCGCCGAAGCACTTGCCCATTGTGCGCTACGTACCCCCCGCCGAGTTCGATGAGTTCCGCCGCGCCGGTTACGAAATGGGATTCGGACACGTGGAATCGGGCCCGCTGGTGCGGAGCTCCTATCACGCGTCAGATCATGCACCCCATCACGCGACAGATAACCCAACCCATCACGCGACAGATCACGCAACCCATGCGGCCGTCGGGGAACCGCGACTGTGCTAGACTGAGCCGCGATGCTGGATTCGCGGCGGGTCTTCCTCTTCGCAGCGGGCGCCATACTCTTTTATCAGTTGATTATTCCGCCTGTTGTCGGCCTCGCCGATAACGGCGACTTCCCCAAAGTGACCGGCAGGTTCGATCTCTCCGCGCGCGTTCACCGCACGTATGAGTATATAGACGCGGTCTACGAGTTTCGTTCCGACAAGCATTGGGTCAGTGACTTTTATTCTCTGGAAATTGCGCTCACGTATCCCGCGCTCTGGCTCAATTCGCTGCTCTCGAAAGACAAGAATTTCGATCTCCGCTGCATCGGCGCGGTTCATGGCGCGCTTTTTCTGGCCGCCGTCTGGCTCTTCGCCCCGTTGCTGGGGGATGCGCGGCGTTGGGCGCGCTGCACGATGTACGCGCTTGTGCTCTTCGTCTACTGCGACATGATGTATGTCAACGCGCTGAATTCGTTCTACATGGACGAGCCGGCGTATCTTTTCCTCCTGCTCACCGTGGTGTTCTACCTCCGCATGCTCCGCTGGGGAAGTAAGCTCGACGCCGTCCTGCTCATCCTGTGCTCGTTTCTGCTGGTGAGCTCCAAGGCGCAACACGCACTCCTCGGTTTTTGGATCGCCTTTCTGTTCATCGCGGCCGCCCAGACGTTTTACGCCCTCCGCCGCGGATGGTGGTACGTTGCCGCGGCGTGCCTGACGGCGGCCTCGTTCCTCATGCTGTGGAAGGCGCAACCGGCGGACTACACCGGCTATCCCCTCTACAATGTCGCCTTCGAAGAGATCCTGCCGCATTCCAAGAACGTGGAGCGCACCCTGGCGGAACTGGGACTCGACGATTCCTACCGTTTCTGTATCGGGATGAAGGCGTACCTGCCGAACTCCGGCATGGACGACCCGGCCTTTCGGCAGCGCTTCATGCAGCGGCTTTCTTTTGGCAAACTCGCCGCATTCTACGTCAGGCGCCCCGCGACCGCCTACCGGACCATGCGCCACGGACTTTCCGAAGCGGGGAGAGAACACGCCTTCGGCAACTTCGATATTTCTACGGGATACCCGCCGAACACGGAAAGCCGCGCGTTTGCGCTGTGGAGCGATGTGAAGAACCACTTCTTCTATCGCCACGGCTCTGTTTTCCTATTTACGTTTCTGGCGCTCGTAGCGCTGTTCGGTCTTTTGCTCGGGCTTGATCGCAAGCGCCTGCCGCGCGGGGCCTGGCTGGGCGGATTGTGCCTGATTGGAGCGTCCTTCATGGAGATGGCGACTGCCACAATGTGCGATTCCATGGACATGGCGCGCCACAGCATGATTTTTTTCGTGCTCTTCGATATGATCGTGCTGGCATGCGCCTATCTGATTATCGTTGGGCAGGTTGTTAATCTGCGACGGATTGTGAATCCGCCTGCTGGGGTTGCATCCCGGCATGGCAGAAGGAACTTTCCCCGCATTTCACAGGGAATTCAAAAAGCCGATTGACAATCGGCCGCAGGTTAGGTTAGGTTAGACAACCTGCCCCACTTGGAAGACAATAGGCGGCTTTGAGGACGCCAGGCAATTCTGCGAGCCGCCAGTCCACTCTACTCGTATCGCAACGCCACCACCGGGTCCACCTTCGTCGCCCGCCGCGCTGGAATCAGGCACGCGATGAACGCCACGCATCCCAATAGCGCCGCCACCACCCCCAGCGTCGCCGGGTCGCGCGGGCTCACCCCGAATAGCAGGTTCGACATCAGCCGCGTCACCGCCAGCGATCCCAGGAACCCCACCGCCAATCCCGCCGCGGCCAACGCCATCCCGCTGGTCAGCACCAGCCGCAGCAGATTTCCCGCGCTGGCGCCCAGCGCCGCCCGAATGCCCATCTCGTGCGTCCGCTGCACTACCGCATACGCAATCACGCCGTAGATCCCGATCGCCGCCAGCAACATCGCCGCCGCGGCGAAGATGCCGAGCAAGCGCGTCTGCAGCTTGTCCGACGCCACCGATTCCGATTTCACCTGCTCCAGCGTGCGCACGTCCGTCAATGGCTGCTCCGGATCCACTTCGTGAATTGCCGCGCGCAGACCGTGGTCCAGCGTCAGCGGATCCATTCCGGTCCGCACCACCAGCGACATGCCGTATTGCGGGCTCTGCTCGTTGGTCACGTAGATTCCCGCGCTGCCGTCGTCGGTCAAGCCCGCAACGTTTTCGTCCGCGATCACTCCGACCACTTGCCAGGGAACTTCCGGGCCAAGCTGCGTCTTGCCCGGCACAATCTCCTGAATCATGATGCGCTGCCCAACGGGGTCCTGCTTTTTGAAATATCGCTTGACCATCGTTTCGTTGATCACGGTCACCGGTGGCCCGCCGTGAGTATCCTGGTCGCTCAAGCCGCGGCCGCGTCGCAGCTTGATCGCGAGAGTCCGAAAATACCCGGGACTGACAATCTTGAAGAAGCAGGCAGGGCGGTGCGCCATATCCACCAAAGGCTGGCCGGCGATCTGGAACGGCATGCCGTAACCCCAGCCTTCGAGCGGCAGCACCGAGGTTACCGCGGCATCGCGTACGCCGGGCAGCGCCTCGACGCGCGCCAGTATCTCGCGATAACGCATGTTGACGCGCGAGGGGTCGGGGATCCTCTTCTCGGAAAGTGGCAGGCCCATGCTGATCACGTTATTCGTGTCAAAGCCCGTCTCCACCTTCATCATGGCCTGGAAGCTGCGCAGCAACAAGCCCGCTCCCGTCAGCAGCACGAAGGCCATCGCCACTTCCACTACCACCAGCGCGCTGCGGATGCGCCGGCGCGCGCCGCCGATGGTCGAGCCGCGGCCGCCCTCTTTCATCGACGCGGCGAGTTGCGGACGCGCCGCCTGAATCGCAGGCGCCAGGCCGAAGAGGATTCCGGTAAGCACGGATATCGCCATGGCAAACAGCAATACCCGCGAATCTATGGTTACGTTGACTTCGCGCGGCAAAGTGAAAGGCGGTAGCGCGAAGCGCAGAAGCTCCATTACGGCATAGCCGACCAAGATGCCACATATGCCTCCGCACACGGATACCAGGACGCTCTCCGTCAGGAACTGCCGGATCAACCGCCAGCGGCTGGCCCCCAGCGAAGCCCGCACGGCTACTTCGCGCTCCCGCGACGCCGCGCGCGCCATCATCAGGTTCGCCAGGTTCGCGCAGCCGATCAGCAGCACCATGCCCACCGCCGCCATCATGATCCACACCGAGCGGCGCAATTGCGTCCCCACGATGACGTCCGCGAAGGGCTCAATGTTGACGCCCCATCCTTTGTTCGACGCCGGATACTGCGCCGCGATCTGCGCTCCAACGCCATCCATCTGCGCGCGCGCCTGCTGCAGCGTGACGCCCGGTTTGAGCAGCGCATACGAAGACAGCCAATGAAAGTCGCGCGTAAGATTTCCCGGTTCAAATGCCAGCGGACGCCAGATCTGCGAATAGGCGCGGTCGAACACGCCTCCCGCCGGGAGCACGCCGATCACCTGATATGGCTGCCCGTCGAGAACGATCTTGCGCCCCACAATCGCCGGGTCGCCTCCGAATTGCGTTTCCCATAAAACATGGCTGAGCACCGCCACGCGCTCCTTGCCCAGTTGATCCTCATCGGGCGCGAAGGTGCGGCCAATCGCGGCCTTGATGCCGAAGATATCGAAGTAATGCGGCGAAACGCGCGCGCCGCGCAACTGCTGGGGCTCACCGGAGCCCGAGAACGAGACTCCGCCGCCCGTCTGCGCCGCCATATATTCGAAGACCGTATTCTGCTTGGCCCAATCCAGGTAATTCAGCGCGGAGATGCCGTTGCGTCCGCCGCCGGGCGGCTTTTCCAGAACGCGCATGATGCGGTCCGGGTTGGCGTAGGGCAGCGGCTTCAGAAGAATCGCATCGACGAAGCTGAAAATGGCGGTATTCGCGCCGATCCCGATGGCGAGCGTGAGCACCGCAACGGCGGTGAAGCCGGGGCTGTTCCTCAGCGTCCGCAATCCGTAGCGCAGATCTTGAAAGAGAGCGTTCATCCACACCTCCGGCGCAAGGCCGATGAAGGTTAGACGCCGCTTGCGGCAAAAGGTTGTGGGGGTAAAGAAGCGCAAACGTCGCGCGCCATCGACCGCTTGGCGGCAAGCTCTGGTGAGCGCCCAGACGACAGGCCAGGAGGCCTGTCGCACNNGGTCGTTCTCAATCTTCTGGCGGAGCCGCAAAACATACACGTCCACGGCGCGGTCGGTGATGGCGCGGTCCTGGCCCCAAACCGAATTGAGCAACTGCTCGCGGCTGAACACCACCCCCGGCCGGCTCATCAGAAACTCGAGCAGCCGGAACTCCGTGGCGGTGAGCGCCAGCGCCGTTCCATGCAGGCGCACCTGGCGGCTGGTGGTATCGAGCTCAAGGCCGCCCGATTCCAGCACGCGCACCGGCGCCATCTGATTGCGGAATTGCAGCTTGATCCGCGCAATCAATTCGCGCACGAAAAACGGCTTCANNACCACATAGTCGTTGGCGCCCAGCTCCAGGCCGACGATGCGGTCGGTTTCCGAAGCGCGCGCGGTGAGAAAGATAATCGGGACGGCGGAAAGATCCGGATCTTTGCGAATGCCCTTGCAGATATCGAGGCCGTCGGAATCGGGCAGCATGATATCGAGCAGTATGAGATCCGGACGCACCTGGCGGCAGAGATCGACGGCGCCTTTGCCGGTCTGCAATCCGTTGACCGCGAACCCTTCCTTTTCCAGGTTGTACTTCAGCAACGAGAAAAGATCCGAATCGTCTTCCACCACCAAAATCTTCTTCATCAGGTCAATTTACCAGCGCGCTTGTTACGGATGCGTTACGGCGCCATGAATTTTTGTAGGACTGGCCTCACGGCCTGTCTTTCCGAAGCGCAGGGGCAAGCATCGGTAACACCACGCGCATCCGTAAAGCCCAAAACAACAGGCCGGGAGGCCTGTCACACGTTACGACGGCTCTTCGAAGCGATAGCCGAAACCGCGAACCGTAGTGAGGTAGCGCGGATTCTCCGGCTGCTCCTCGATCTGCTCGCGCAGCCGTCGCACATGCACATCCACCGTCCGCGGCGTCACAAAGCGCTGCTCGCCCCACACCGCATCCAGAAGCTGTTCCCGGCTATATGCGCGCCCGGTGTGCGTCAGAAAAAACTCCAGCAAGTTGAACTCGGTGGACGTCAAGGTCAGCTCGCGCTCGCTCAGAAAAACGCGCCGCGCGCCGCCATCCAGGCGGAATTTGCCGATCTCGATCGCCAGCGGCTCGGTCTCCATCTCCTCGCGGCGCAGGTGCGCCTTGATGCGCGCAATCAGCTCTCGCGGGCTGAACGGCTTGGTCATGTAATCGTCGCCGCCGATTTCGAGTCCCAGCACGCGGTCCACTTCATCGGCGCGCGCCGTCAAAAACAACACTGGAATGCGCCCCAGCGCCGTCGACTGCCGGATCTGCTTGCAAAGCTCGAACCCATCGGCTTCGGGCAGCATCACGTCGAGCAAAACCATATCGGGCCGCAATTGTTCCAGCGCCTTCAATGTGCCCTTGGAACCGGAAAGCACATGCGGCTGATAGCCGTGGCGGCGGAGGTTATAGTCGATCAGGGAGGCGAGTTCGGCCTCGTCTTCCACAATCGCAATTCGCTTCGGCATGGGGGGACGGAGTGGAAACGCTCCTACGATATTGTAGCGTTCCCGGCGCGCCGGTCGTTCAATTTGATGAGCAGAAACAGGCCGAGCGCCAGCCCCACCGCCACGCCGGTGATGGCAAACGCGTTGTGCTGCAGGAAATACCCCGCATTTTCTCCAAGCTGAATCCCAAGATACGCCAATCCGAAATAGCGGATGACGCGCGCCAGCAGAATCACCGCCATGAATTTGCCGGGCCGCGTATGCAGGACTCCGGCGGAGATCACGAAGACCTTAAGCGGCAGCGGAACGATGGGAAACGTCGCGGGGATGAATACGGTCACCAGACCATATCGCCGGAACCACGCGCGGAACCGCTGCGGCTTATCCGGCTCGGGTACGGCTCTGACCCAGCGACGCGCACCGCCGCGCGCAGCCCAGAAGAGGCCCATGTTACCCAGAAACGAGCCAACCGTGGCCATTAAAGCGGCGAAATAGGCGTGGTCCGGAGATTCCCAGCCGATTCCCAACAGGAGAAAATCCATGGCGGCAGGGACTGGTATGCCGGCGGAATCGAGCAGTGCAAGTGCGAAAACGCCCCAGGGGCCGTAGGCCTTGAGGGCGTCTACCAAGTGTTGGAGCAAAATCTATCGTATCGCGGAAATCACCGGCGGCAAGACCGCCGGCGCTACATGGGTGTGCGACATGAAAGTG
>PLDF01000418.1 GCA_003135055.1 Bryobacterales bacterium
GGAAATCCACCAGACCCAGCTGGGCCAGAAACGCGAACAGTTGATGATCCTCCGCGCCCGGCCTTCCGATTCCGCAGCCGCGGAAGATCGGATCGTTGCGATACATCAGCCGCGTTGCCTCGAAGAGAAAAGCGTTTGGATTCGTGTTCGGCCGTCCGTAGTAATCGAAGTACGGTCCATCCTGGACGCGAATGTCAGGATGGATGAAGCCCTCAATAACGATTTCCGAATACGCAGGAACTTCCAGGTGCCCGCAGTCGATCAGTTCGACCGGCTTCTGCTGCAGAGCGCCCGCCAGTGCGAATTCGTCCATCCCCGCGGGGCAAGCCGCTCCCGCCGCGATGACGGTAGCCTCCGGTGCGCCGATCGCCACCACCATCGGCAGCTCCATTCCTTTTGCTTCCGCCCTCGCGACATGCCGCGCGAGATCGCGGCCCTTCGAAGCGCTGATGGTTGCCTTCTTCGGCCCCAGCAACTGCATGCGGTAGACGCCGGCGTTGCGCTGCCCGGTCTCCGGGTCCTTGCTGATGTTCAGGTGCCAGGTTCCGATATACCGGCCGGCGTCATGTTCGCTCCACTGCGGAACAGGAAACTCAAATAGGTCGAGCACGATGGACGGAACCACGTTTTCCAGCACTGGTCCGGTCCGGACCATCTTCGGCGCGACTGGCTCGCGCAGCCGCTTCCGCGTTTGCGCGATGACCCGCGCGTGCGGCGTTCCTGGTTCAAACCCGAGTGCCAGGCCGATACAGGCCGGGTCCGCCAGCCCGTTCGTAAAAATGTGCTGCCCAGGGTAGCCTTTGACGTTCTCGAACAGCAGCGGCTTGCGCCTGGCTCGGGTCCAGCGGCCGACGCCAAATTTCCAGTCGATCCTCTCTTTGATTCGGAGCAGGCGCCCCGCGTCTTCGAGCACCTCGATGAAGGCGCGCAAATCGAGGGCCCCGCGGGGCTCCGGCGGAGCCAACGGATCGAATTCAGCGAACGCCCTTTTTGGAGAACCGTTCGGCAGGGAGCCGCCCGGCCCAGCCCCGTTGGGTCCGGATTTCCCGGACTCCGGCTCGCTTGGCTCCTGCTTGCTTTCCCAGAGAAGCTCTTTCACCGGACCTTGGCCAGCGCTTCCTCCAGAACCTCTGCCTCAACGTGTCCGTATCCCGATCCCGTTTTCCGCTCCAGCACCTCCGCGGCTCGCTTCGCGAAATAGGTGATGATCAGGTCAGCACCGGCACGTTTCATTGAGGTCAGCGCTTCCAGCATGATGGAATCGCGATTCAGCCGTCCCATGCGCGCCGCGGCGTCGATCATCGCGTATTCGCCGCTCACGTTGTAAACCGCCAGCGGCATGTGAAACTCTCTCTTCGCCCGCGCCACGATGTCGAGATAGAAGAGCGCCGGCTTCACCATGACGATGTCCGCGCCTTCCTCGATGTCCAGAGCGATTTCGCGCATCGCCTCGTCAGCGTTGGAATAATCCATCTGGTGCGTTCTCTTGTCACCGAACGCCAGCGTGGAATTCGTTCCTTCCTTGAAGAACGGGTCGTAGAGCTTCGACGAGTACTTGGCGGCGTACGCCATGATCGGCAGGTTTTTGAATCCACGGCCGTCCAGCGCCGCGCGCATCGCAGCGATTTGACCGTCCAGCATGGCAGCCGGCGCCACGATATCGCTGCCCGCTTCCGCGTGTGACACCGTGATCTTTGTCAGCAATTCCAGCGATGAATCATTGTCGAGATAGCCGTCCTTAATGAACCCGCAGTGCCCGGTCGTTGTGTATTCGCAGGCGCACACATCGGTGATCACCACAACGTCAGGACAGGAGCGCTTCAGCGCCCGGACCGCCCGCTGCACGATGCCCTTCGGGTCGTACGCGCCGGAGGCCTCGTCGTTCTTGCTCTCGGGCAAGCCAAAAAGCAGAACCGCCGGAATCCCCAGGTCCTTTGCGGCGCATGCCTCATGCACCAGCTCGTCGACCGACAAGTGATAGTTGCCCGGAAGCGCGGCAATCTCCTTCCGAATACCGCTTCCCGGCACGGCGAAAAGCGGCAGGATGAACTTATTGGCCGACAGCTCGTTCTCGCGAACCAGGCCGCGAATCCCTTCGTTCTGGCGAAGCCTTCTCAGTCGTTGTGCCGGGAATGCCATGACATCTCCTACGTGGTTGCGGCCGCCGCCGCTTCTGGGTTCCGTTTGCGCAGGAAGAAGGGCAAAATCTTCCCGCTCCTTGTCGTCACGGGATCGGCGCGCTGGACGCGCACCATCCCCGATTGACGCCACATCTCCACTCCCGACTGCGCCCACGATTCCGGGCTGTCTTCGCCGCGCCGCAGCAGAACCATGAATTTCTCTACGAGTTCACTCTCATTGACATTGCCTACGCGAGGGCTCACCCGCAGCTGCAGATGCGTGAATCCCTCTGCGTCTTCCTCTTCCACCAACTGGTAATCCGTGCTCCTGCCGCCGAACCGCTCCGGCAGCTCCTTCTCGATGATCCGAACAAAGTCCGTGTCGATGAAGGTCACGCCTTCGCCCGTCAGCTTCTCGTAGCTGCTGATGCCGCCCAGCGTCGTATCGAATCCCAACTCCCCAAAGCCGCAGTTGCATCCGCCGGTTTGCAGATTCCCGTAGTCGCCCATGCCGACATTCAGCAGCAGCTTCGGCGACTCGTAGAGCAGGCTGGTGAACAGATACGCGTCCAGCGTCAGATCGAAATTCGGCACCACCTGCCGATGCGTAATGACAGCGGTCGTGTCCTTGTAGAGGTGGTAATGGTCGCTGTCGGCGTGAGGCTGGCCGCACCCTGCGGCAATCACTCCCGCTTCCGAAATCCCGTAAACCGGCACCGCGGCTGCACCCACGGCCTCGATTTCGCGCTTCTTCTGATGAGTGAGCGGCTCGCCCGTGACCAGGAATTTCGCGCCCTTCAGATTCAGGTTCTTTTCCGCCGCGGCATTGCACACCCGTACTGCCGATGCCGCAAAAGTGTAGACCACGCACTGCGGATGCTCCTCAAGCGCCGTCGCAGCCCATTCCGCCACGCGCGCCG